>JANPMU010000137.1:0-10148 GCA_031427095.1 Sphingomonas sp. | reverse complement strand
CCGCGCCGCTCGCCAGGGTCCGGCCCTGTTTCTGCACCAGCGCGCCTTCGACGATTGCCTCGATCGCCTCGGCGACATCCAGCGCCGCTTCACGTCCGCTTTGCTGATCGGTGCACCGGACCCGCAGTGGCGGTGGCAGCTAGAGCGTCTCGCCCCTCGCGTCACAATCCTCGACCCGGGACCGCAGTTCGCGGCCGCCGCCGGAGGCTTGGCCGGCGACGAGGATCTCGGCGCATTCCCCCAGGGATCATTCGACCTTTGCCTAGCGGTCGGCACGCTCGACACGGTTTCCAACCTCCCCGCTGCGCTGTCGGCGATCCGCCGGGCATTGCTCCCCGACAGCCTGCTGATTGGCGCGCTTGCTGGTGGTGACACGCTGCCGCACATGCGCGCCGCCATGCGCGCCGCCGACCGCGTCAGCGGTGTAGCCGCGCCCCATGTCCATCCGCGCATCGAAGCCGCGGCGCTCGCGGCGCTGCTTGACCGCGCCGGCTTCGCGATGCCGGTGGTCGATGTCGACCGGGTCCACGTCGCTTATCCCGATTTCGATCGCCTGGTGGCAGATCTGCGCGCCATGGCCGCCACCAACATCCTCGTTTCGCGCGCGCGCCTCCCGCTGTCCCGCGCTGCCCGCGATTCAGCGCGCAGCGAATTCGCGCGGCTCGGCGACGGCCAGATGACTCGCGAACTGTTCGAAATTCTCCACTTCGCCGCATGGTCTCCCGGCGCCGTTCGAGGCTAACGAACCGCTAATCCTGTCTTGCCTATGACTTGTTAACCAGCGGGCGGCTAGCACCAGCCCTGTGGACGTGGACATAGATCAGAGGAGGGTGGCGTGGACGCTATCCGAAGGACGTTGCGCAGCTTGCTCGCCGACCAGGGCGGTGCGACTGCGATCGAATATGGGCTGATTGCATCGCTGATCGTGGTTGCAATGATCGCCGCGCTCGGACAGCTCGGCGGCGGCACGGGAGGCATGTGGACCAATCTCGCGAATACCGTCGCCAGCGTCTGATATTTGCGCGGGGTACCAGCCCCGTTCAGGCTCAGCTGCGACGCGCTCCGGAGACGACCAGCTTAACCTTTTGGCCGCGCACTAGCCGCGTATTGCTCGACAACCCGTTGAGGGACAGGAATCGCTCGAGCTTGTAATCGTCATAGGCCATCCGGCTTGCCAGCGACTGCACCGTATCGTTTGCGCCCACCGCAACCACGTCGATGATCCGCGGACGGATTGCCGCCGCTTGTGTAGCGCTGATCCGGCGCAGCGAATCGACCATCGATGCGAACGGCGCCACGCCTGCGCCACCCTTGGTCAACATGACGAAATGATAGGCCGTATTGGCATCCCATTGATAAGCAAAGACGCTGACATCCACCGTCCCCGACTGGCTGTTGGCTTGCGCAATGGTATAGGCCGCCGGAATCCCGTTGATGGTCGTACGCTGCGCCGGTGGAGCGCTGATCTGCTGCTGATTGCCACCGAGTTGGCGAAGAACCTGTTCGATGTAGCTGTCGAGGCTGCCGGAAAATTGGCCACCGCTGAACTGGGCCTGCCCCGCCGAACCCTGTATGGTCACCGCCCGAGTGCTGTTCTGCATCTGATAACCGGTCGGCACACTGAACTGCAGTCGCAAATCAGGATGCGTGAAGGTCCGTCCTTCGATTATGCCCTGGGCGGGATCGTCGTCGACGTAAATTCCGTCGAGCGCCGCAAGAAATGCATCGCGGTTGCGTAGCCCCTTGCCTATGCGTCCCGTCCGCTGGGCTTCCGCCAGGGCGCGCTGCGAACGATTCTCACTCAACGGATGGGTGCTCGCCCATTCCGGAGTGGATCGATTGGTCTTGCCTTGAACCCGCGCTTCCAGCGCGGTCGCCCGCGACAATGCGGCAAGCATGCCTGCGCCACCTGACGGGTCATACCCTGCCGCAGTGACGTAGCGGATGCCGAGCGTGTCGGCTTGAAACTCTTGTTCGCGCGAAAAGCGCAGGGTGCTTAATCGCGCGGCCTGCTGTGCGCCCTGCGAGATGAGGTTGCCGAACGCATTATTGCCAACCACGCTACCCAGCACCGCACCCAAAATCCCGAGGATCGAGTTGCGCGTCGTCGCTGACTTGCGCGCCTGCGCATGGTTGGCCGCGATATGCCCGACCTCATGCCCAAGTACGAACCCGAGCTCGGATTCGTCGTTCATCAGCCCCATCAGTTGCCGCGTGATATAAACATAGCCCCCCGGAACGGCGAACGCGTTTTCCACCGCCGAGTTCAGCGTCGTGAACCGATACGCAGCCTGTGAATTGGCAATCCCGGACTTGACCGCGACGCGGCGACCGACGCCTTCGACATAGCTCGCCCTGGCCCCGGTTTCCGCACCACCAAACTCGGCAATGATCTGGGGATGCTGCTTTTGTGCTTCCGCGACATCCGACTGCCGCAAGCTCCGGGTTTGCGCAGTTGCAGTGACCGGCGTCATGATCACCGCCGTGGCGCTCAGCAGGGCTGTTAAAGGTCGCATCTTGCTACTCCGTGACACATTATCTCGAACAATTCCCTGTTTGAACGGGAGTCACGGCCCGATTGTTCCGCCTGCGCAGCCTTATCCGATGGCGAGGAATTTGGATCGCCGCTGGGCCACCAGCTCGTCGCGACCAAGCACACCGCAGCCGGCAAGCTCCTCGATGATTGCCTCTTTCAGGAACGCAATCGCTTCGCCGCCGTCGCGATGCGCTCCGCCAAGCGGCTCGGTCACGATCCGGTCGACGACGCCAAGCGCTTTCAAATCGGACGCCGTGATGCGCATTGCCTCCGCCGCATCGGGGGCCTTGTCTGCGGTTCGCCACAAGATCGACGCACAACCCTCAGGTGAAATTACCGAATAGATGGCATGCTCGAACATCAATACGCGGTTGGCCGCTGCGATCGCGACCGCACCGCCTGACCCGCCTTCGCCCACGATCACCGCGATCAGCGGCACACCCAGCGACAGGCAAGTCTCGGTCGAACGGGCGATCGCTTCGGCCTGGCCGCGCTCTTCGGCTTCGACGCCCGGAAACGCGCCCGGCGTATCGACCAGGCTGACCACCGGAATCTCGAAGCGGTCGGCCAATTTCATCAGGCGGGTCGCCTTGCGATAGCCTTCGGGCTTGGCCATCCCGAAATTGTGCCGCAGTCGCGCCGCCGTATCGTCGCCCTTCTCATGCCCGATCAGCATCACCCTTTGTCCGTCGATCCTCGCCAGCCCGCCGATGATCGCCGGATCGTCGCCGAATGCACGATCCCCGGCCAAAGGCAGGAAATCGTCGGTCAGTCCGGCGACATAATCCTTGAAATGCGGTCGCTCTGGATGGCGCGCGACTTGCGCCTTCTGCCACGGCGTCAGCCGCGCATAGGTCTCGCGCAACAGCTTGGCCGACTTTGCCTCAAGTCGCGCGATTTCGGCATCGAGGTCGATCGACCCCGCGTTCGCGGTGTCGCGCAATTCGACGATGCGCGTTTGAAGCTCGGCGATCGGCTTTTCGAAATCGAGAAAGGTCATCATTTCCGCCGCGCCTAGGCAGGGCTGGCGCCGCCGTCAACGATTCCGGTTCGCCAGCGGGTGCCGCGCATTGACCAGTTCGACCAGTCGACTGCTATCGACATGGGTATAGATTTGCGTGGTCGCGATGTCGGCGTGGCCGAGCAGCGACTGGAGAACGCGGAGGTCGGCTCCCCCTTCGAGCAAGTGACTTGCGAACGCATGGCGAAGCACGTGGGGGCTGACGCGGTCGGGCGCGATCCCGGCTTGTCCTGCCATGTCCCGCACCAGCTGGAACAGGCGAACGCGGCTCAGATGCGCCTTTCCACTCGGAAATAACCAGGCGCTGGCTGCCGGGACATGAACGATCCAGCGCGCGACCGCGGATTCAGCGCGCGCGGAGATTGGCACAAGCCGTTCCTTGTCGCCCTTGCCCTTCAAAATCAGGAAAGGTTGACCCGGTCGCAGTGCTCCGCGCGCCAGCGACACCAATTCCGTCGCCCGCAGTCCGGACCCATATAATAATTCAAGGAAAGCGAGATTGCGGAGCGCCGACGGCAACCCGCTCGCGGCACGGTCCTCGGCAATCTCGAACACCGAATTCACTTCGTCCTTGTCAAGGATCCGCGGGAGTGCTCGCTCGCGCGCCGGACGCGGCAAGGCGGCCGAGGGATCGTCGGCGCGAAGCCCATCGTCGAACAGGAAACCGTAAAAGCGCCGCAACGCCGCCGATCGCCGGGCGACCGTCGCCGACGAAAAGCGCGCCCAGGCCGGGCCGAGGCCGACCAGGGCGTCGCTCGTCGCCTGGCCCAGCGAGCCGCCAAGATCGACTGCCGCCGCCTTGAGGTCGCTGCGATAGGCGGCGATCGTGTTGCGCGACGCACCTGTTTCCGCCGCCATCATGTCGAGAAACCGGTCGACCAGCGCGTGATCGTCGTCGGTCACGTCCGCGCGAGCGCCTCCGCAGCGATCATCCGGGCGGCGAACTCCTGCCCCGTCCGGCGCATCGCCGCTACGGCATGGAACAGATGGGATGCCGGGACCGTGTCCAAAGTCCTTGTCTGCATGCCCGTCGCGGCCAGGACGTTGACCGTCCCGGCCTGTCCGCGCCTGGCCGCACCATCGATCATCCGCGTCCACCGCGTCGGGCGGTCGATCATAAGATTGTGCCGACTGTCCAGCCGGGCCGCAGACCGCCCATCGATCCGGCCAAGCGCTGCAAGCCCCGCCACGAGCAAGGCGCTGCGAACCTTGCCTTTGCTCTTATCACGGCCAATGAAGGCGTTGACCCGGCCGAAACTCGTGTCGATCCCATCGTTCGACGACCCCAGCGCAAGCATCGCCCAGGAGGCATCCGCCGGGCCATCGTCCATCCGCTGCACCACGCGCGCCCACCGCGCCGCCTCGCGATCAAAGCCACCCGCCAGCATCGACGCGATCAAGTCGGCCGCATCGTTCTGAAGCGCTACGTCGGGCACGATGCGAGTGGCGGCGCGAGCCACCAGCGCGCGCGAAGCCTCGCGTTCGAGCGGACCTTCGCCGATTGCCCACAGTCGTCGCATCGCAGCCAGCTTTGCAGTCTGGTCGCGCCCGATGAACGCGGTTCGCAGCTGCCAGGCATCGCTTTGTCCCAGCTCGTCAGGATCGGTTGCGTCATAAGCGGCGGCGTAAAGATCGGTCAGCGCGGTCGATGAAAACACGCCCAGCCCGGTGGCGATCCGCGCTGCGGGCAATCGCGCCTCCACCGACAATAAGGGCAATCGCGCCTGCCATGCGCGAAGTTGCGGGGAAGCTCGGTCAAGCAGGCGATCGGGCGGGGCCATGCCCGTCGCCCCCGCCAACCCGAAGCGCCATGTCGTCAATCGCTCGACCGGCTCCCATTCGATCGTGACGGCCCGGGCTGTATCTGCTCCCGCGCCGACAACCTTGTCCGCCAACAGCAGGTCTATCCCGCCGATCCTGCCGCGGCGCCGGGCAACCTCGATGTCCGCCGCTGCAGCTTCAGGATTTCCCGTAAGCGCGGCGCACATCGCCTTGATCAGCGGAGTGACCCGCGCTTCGACTTTGCCGATGCCATTCTCAAGCGGACATAATGCCGCCGGGTCCGCACTGGCCAGTCCGCTTTGAACGGCGACCTGGAACATCTTCGGCGTGAATCTGCCGACATCGACCGCTGCAACCAGCATCCGCGCCGCATCGGCTTCACCTAGCCGCAGCAAAAGCCAGGCGCGCTCCGCCGTCCAGTCCACCGGATTGACGTTCCGCGGTGCCCGCGCCCGCGCCACCAGCGAATTGCGCAGCGTGATATGCGCCCAGCGCGATGCCAGCGGCGTGTCCATCCGCCGCAACAATGTCGATAGAAACGCTCCGCTTGCGTCGCCCCAGGGGGCTTCACCAAGCCCCAGTGTGACAGCATCGACCGTCCCCGCGACATACACATTGCGCCGCGAACTACCGGGAAGCTCGATCGGCGGCGGCGGCGGGGGCGGCGGCAATTGGTCCGGGGCAAGCGTATCGACCAAGGTGACCTGGTCGTCGGCCGCCGGGCGCACCGGCTCCGGCGTCGTTGCCGCGACCGGGCCTGGCGCTGGCGGCGGTGGTGAAGCCTCATTGCCGAAGTTGGGCGGGAGAATCGATTCGGGTCGGTCCTGCGCCAAAGCCGGCAGGGCGAGCGCCAACGCCCCGGCCACGACCAGGAAGGGCTTAGCGCGTGCCGGCGTCACGTGTCACATCAACCTCGATCCGTTGCGTGGGCACTTCGCGTGCCCGGCTCGACAACAGGATCGCGCCGCCGATAAGCAGCACGAAGAGCATGATCAGGACCAGGGTTGCGCGCGGCATCGGGACTTTCTGCATATGACGAGATTGCGCTTTTGCCCGACCTTGCGCCCCGCTGTATAGCCCCGCCTGTGGAAAAGCTGACCGAACGTCTCGATCGTCCAATCATCCTTGTCGGGCTGATGGGCGTTGGCAAATCGACCGTCGGTCAGCGTCTCGCGGAGCGGCTCGGCCTTCCGTTCGTCGACAGCGACGCAGAGATCGAGGATGCGGCGGGCTATCCGGCCGCTGAAGTGTTCGAGCGTTTCGGTGAAGCGAGCTTTCGCGATGGCGAACGCCGCCTCGTCGCTCGGCTGGTCGACGGCGAGGTTCGCATAATCGCCACCGGAGGAGGGGCATTCATTGATCCGCGAACGCGGGAACTCCTCAATCGGCGATCGATCACCGTGTGGCTTGACGTGCCAATTGACATCCTCAGCGAGCGGACCGGGCGACGCGACACGCGTCCGCTGCTTCGCAACTCGGATCCCACAGCCACGCTCACCCGCCTCGCCGAAGAGCGCCGTCCGTTCTATGCCGAAGCGCATATTCATATCCTAGGCGGCACTGGTCCGCACGCCGAAGTCGTCGATTCGATCATTGCCGCACTCGGCGCTTACCTCGATCGAGAGTGTGCCGGTTAATCTGCCGATCCGGCGCATTACGCGGACGACTTATTCGCCAGCCTCGGAAGGAACGTCCGCCAAAGGTCGATCGGGACGGAACATCCGCTCCTTGGCCGCGTGGAGGTCTCCGGTCGCACTCTGCTTCTCGAGCCGTTCGCAGTCGCGCGAGCGATATTCGCCTTCGACCCGGTCGACCTCACGCCGCGCCACGCCCAGTTTGAGCAGTGCCTCGCGCCCCATCGACACCGCGCTGTCGAACAGCTCGCGCTGGACATAGGCAATATTGAGCCCGTCGAGCTCGATCAATTGGCGCCGGTCGAACACCCGGACCATGACCGTAGCCTGCGGAAAAGCCTCAAGCACGGCCTCGATCGCCGGCCGATTGATCGATTCGCCATCGTTGCAAAACAGGATGGCCTCGGCATCCGCCGCCCCTGCAGTTCGCAACAGGTCGATCCGCGTCCCGTCACCATAATAGACCTTGGTTCCGAACTCCTCGCTCGATTCGATCTGTTGCGGTTTGCTGTCGATCAGCGTCACCGGGATGCGCTTGGCCATCAGCATCTGCGCGACCGTCTGGCCGAACCGGCCATAGCCGACCACGATCGCATTGGTTTCGGGCGAGGTTGCCGGGCCTTCCAGATCGGACCCGTCCTCATCCGTCCGGCTCTGCAGCCAGCCGATCAACCGCATCAGGAACGGCGTTGCGGCCATCGACAAGGTGATGATCGCGCCGAACAGCGACGCCGCTTCGGGCGCAAGCAACCTCGCCGCCGTCGCTTGTCCGAACAGGACGAAGCCGAATTCACCCGCCTGGCTGAGCATGAGGCCGAGCGACAGCGCGCGACCCGCCTTCATCCCGAACGCCCGCGCCAGACCGAACAGGATCGTCGCCTTGATGATGATCATCGCGGCGGCAATTCCCACGATCAGCCAGGGTGAGGCGGCGACGACCTTGAAATCGATCAGCATTCCGACCGACAGAAAGAACATGCCGAGCAGGATCGAGCGGAACGGATCGACATCGCTTTCAAGTTCGTGGCGGTAGGGCGATTCGGCGAGCATGACCCCGGCGACGAACGCCCCGAGCGGGACCGAAAGGTGGAGCGCGTGCATCAGCGCGGCGCTGGCGATCACTGCGAACAGCCCGGCGACGACGAATAATTCGCGCCCGCCAAAGCGGCCGATTAGCCGGAACAAGGGATTGATGATGAAGCGCCCGATGACGGCCAGCCCGATCACCGCGGCAAGCGTCATGAATCCCATCTGCCAGCCCAACGGCGTCGCAGGATCGACCGGCGCGCGTGACATTGCGCCGACGATTGCGATCATCGGGACGATCGACAGGTCCTGGAACAGGAGGATCGAAAACGCGCGTTCGCCGTACGGCTGGTTGAGTTCGCCCGACGAGCGCAGCATCGGCAGGATCTGCGCGGTTGACGACAGTGCCAGCGGCATACCGATCGCCAGACTTGCTTCAATCGAGATCCCGAGCCCGAAATAGATCAGTGCCGTCAGCGCCGCTCCGCACAACAGCACCTGCAATAGCCCCAGCCCGAAAATGGCGTGGCGCAGTCGCCACAACCGGCTCGGCTGAAGCTCCATGCCGACCAGGAACAGCAGCAAAGCAATCCCGATTTCGGAAACGCTCATCACCGACTGCGCGTCGCGGACGAGGCCCAGGACCTGTGGTCCGATGACCGCGCCGCCGACGATATATCCCAGCGTCGCGCCGAGCCCGAGGCGCCGGAACAGCGTGACAAAGACCAGAGCCGCGCCGAGCATCACCGCGCCATCGATCAGGATCGCGCTGGCTGCGGCGGCGGGGGCTGCGGTCACCGCCCGGCGTCCTCGATCGCTGCAAGAAGGGCGCGGAACGGCAGCAGGATCGCACCGTGGCGGGCAGTGCGAGAGCGCGCCGGGGCGAGCTCGCTCAACCCCGGCCAGCTACCGGGATCGTCGCTTGTCCCGGCAAGCCAGGCGGTCAGTTCCGCGAGCACCTTGGTCGCCTCGCGTCGATCGCGACCAATCGCTTGGGTTCCCATCAGCGCGGCCGACGCCTGGCCGAAAGCACAGGCCTCGATCTGTTGCGCGAGTTCGATGACCCGGCCGCCATGATCGAGCCGCACGCCGACCCGCACCCGGCTGCCGCAGGTCGGCGACCGCAATTCGGCGCTCCCCTGCGCCAGCTCCGATCGCCCCAGATGCGGGATCGACGCGGCGAGACGGAGGATCGCGGGGGTGTAGAGCGGAGTGCTCATGCCCGCCGCCAAATCGTGCCGTCCGGGCCGTCCTCGAGCAGCACGCCGTCAATAGCGAGCACGTCGCGAATACGGTCAGCTTCGGCGAAATCGCACCGCGCCTTGGCCTCGGTCCGTTGCGCCACAAGCGCATCAATGGATTTTTTTGTATGAGTTACCGTCCCAGTAAATGCGGCGGTATCAGGCGCTTCAGTAGCGAAAAGTGTTCCACGGATTGGCCCGCGTTCCCATTCTTCTCGGCTATTGGTGAGCAGACCCAACAGATTGGCGCTAGCCTTCAGGCAACCTGGGTCGAGGATATCCCCCATGCGAACCAAGGCTAAGGCAGTGTTTAGATCGTTGGAAAGGGCTTGCAAGACGAAGCTATCAGGCTCTGTGGGTTTCGCGTCGCCGACTCTGCGATACAGGCGATCCAAGCGTGTTTTGGATTGGGAGATCATCTCCTCTGTCCACGGCAAGGGCTGGCGATAATGCGCCGACAGCAAAGCAAGTCGCAACGTCTCGCCGCGATGACCCGCGCCTAGCAAGTCACCGACCGTGATGACATTGCCAAGCGACTTGCTCATCTTCTCCGCGCCCATGTCGACGAAGCCGTTGTGGACCCAGTAACGCGCGAGCGGGGCGCCACCATGCACGCAGCGGCTCTGGGCGATCTCGTTCTCGTGGTGCGGGAAGATCAGGTCGAGCCCGCCGCCGTGGATGTCGATCGTCTCGCCCAAATGCTCGGCGATCATCGCCGAGCATTCGATGTGCCAGCCGGGGCGGCCCCTGCCCCATGGCGAATCCCAGCCGATCATCCCGGGTGCGCTCGGCTTCCACAGGACGAAGTCGGCGGGGTCGCGCTTGTACGGCGCGATCTCGACCCGCGCGCCGGCGACCATCGCGTCACGGTCGCGGCGGCTCAACGCGCCATATTCGGGATCGGACAG
>JANPMU010000136.1:0-26743 GCA_031427095.1 Sphingomonas sp. | reverse complement strand
TTGGGCATCGGATCAACCTTTGCTCGGCGAGGTGAAGATGGTTTCGATCGGAAGTGCGAACAATTCGGCGATGCGGAACGCGAGCGGCAGCGAGGGGTCGTATTTGCCGGTTTCGATCGCGTTGACGCTCTGGCGCGACACGGCGAGCCGCTCGGCCAGGTCGCTTTGGCTCCAGTCCCGCTCGGCGCGGAGCACCTTGAGGCGGTTGTTCATGACCTCAATCCTCCAGGCGCGGGCGGTTGAGATGATTGGCCACCCCGCCGATGCCGAGCCCGGCGAACCACAGGATAGCGGCGAAATAGGCATCGACATGGCCGACCAGCCCGAAATTCTCGAGGAACCCCCAAACGGTCGCGATCGACAAAGCGAAAGCGGTGGCGACAAGGCACTGGCGGACGAGCTGGACGCGGAGATATTCGTCGCTTTCCTCGACCAGCAGCCGGCCGATCGCCCAGAACACGCCAATGATCGGCAGGGCGGGGAGAATCGCCAGAGTCCACAGCAGCGCGCCCTCGGCAAGGTCGCGCTTGACCATCCACTTGGCGAGCAGGAGCAGCAGCACATAGACGGTCATGAAACCCGTCACGCGCCAGATGTAGCGTCGCTGGGCGGGATTGGCGGGGCGGCAGGACATTGGCAAGCTTCCTTTTCAATTGGTAAAGGTAGCCTTACAACAATTGTGACGAGTGTGTCAAGTATACTTTACAGAAATTTTGGGGAGATTGTCGCTGGCCGCATCACTTGCGCGCGGCGAGCCGATTGCAAGGAGCGCATGGTTGAGGAGCGCGGGTAGGGCGGCTAAGGCCGCTGCCATGACCCAGATATTCAAAATCGCCCTTCCCGATGGTTCGGTTCGTGAAGTCCCGTTGGGGTCGACCCCGGCGGATGTCGCGTTGAGCATCGGGCCGGGGCTGGCCAAGGCGGCGCTGGCGGCACGGGTCGATGGCGAACTGCGCGATTTGAGCCGGCCATTCGATGGTGATGCGAGCCTCGCTCTGGTCACCGCGCGCGACGAAAAGGATGCGCTCGAGCTGGTCCGCCACGATTTCGCGCATGTCCTCGCCGAAGCGGTCCAGAATATCTTTCCCGGGACCCAGATCACTTTTGGGCCGGCGACCGACGACGGCTTTTATTATGATTTTGCACCGGCCGCGGGGCGCGGGCCGTTCACTGACGAGGATCTGCCCGCGATCGAAGCGGAAATGCGCGCCGTGATCGCGCGCGACGAGACGCTGGTGCGCGAGGAATGGAGCCGCGCCGACGTACGCGCTTATTTCGAGAAATCGGGTGAGGCGTACAAGGCCGAATGGGTGATGGAGCTGCCCGAGGGCGAGGCGATCACCATGTATCGCTCGGGCCACGGCGCCAACGCGTGGATGGATTTGTGCCGCGGTCCGCATCTCGCCTCGACCGGCAAGCTCGACCCGCAGGCGTTCAAGCTGACCCGGGTGTCGGGGGCCTATTGGCGCGGCGACCAGAAGAACGCGATGCTGTCGCGGATCTACGGGACGGCTTGGCTCAACAAGAAGCAGCTCGACGCGCATCTCGTGCGGCTGGAGGAAGCGGCCAAGCGCGACCATCGGCGGATCGGCGCGGACATGGATCTGTTCCACCTCCAGTCCGAAGCGCATGGCAGCGTATTCTGGCACCCCAAGGGGTTCATCCTGTGGCGCCAGCTTGAGGCCTATATGCGCCGCCGCCTCGACGCGGCGGGCTATGCCGAGGTCAAGACGCCGCAGCTGATGGATGCCGAGCAATGGGAACGCTCGGGCCATTGGGGCAAATATCGCGAGAATATGTTTGTCGTGCCCGACGAGATTCCGAGCGTCGACGATGCCGCGCCGGTCCTGTCCGGGACGAGCGACCTGATGGCGTTGAAGCCGATGAACTGCCCGGCGCATGTGCTGATTTTCAAGCAGGGCATCACCAGCTATCGCGACCTGCCGATCCGCATGGCCGAGTTCGGCTGTTGCCATCGCAACGAGCCGCATGGCGCGCTGCACGGGATCATGCGGGTGCGGCAATTCACCCAGGACGACGCGCATATCTTCGCCCGCGAAGATCAATTGATCGACGAGATCCGCGAATTCTGCGACCTGCTTGACAGCGTTTACCGCGATCTCGGGTTCAACATTTACACCATCAAACTGGCGCTTCGTCCCGACCAGCGCTTCGGGTCCGACGCCGAATGGGACAAGTCCGAGCAGATTTTGCGCGACGCGGTCAAGGCGGCGGGGCGCGACACCGAGCAATATGGCTGGGAGGAATTGCCCGGCGAGGGTGCGTTTTACGCGCCCAAGCTCGAATTTCATTTGACCGACGCGATCGGGCGGACGTGGCAGGTCGGCACGATTCAGGCCGATACGGTGCTGCCCGAGCGACTCGACGCCAGCTATGTCGGCGAGGATGGCGCACGGCATCGCCCGGTGATGCTGCATCGCGCGATCCTCGGCACGTTCGAACGGTTCATCGGCATCCTGATCGAACATCATGCGGGCAAGTTTCCGCTGTGGCTGGCACCCACGCAGGTGGTGGTGACCACGATCGTCAATGACGTCGATGAATATGCCAGGGGCGTGGCGGCCAGGCTGATCGCCGCCGGACTTCGCGTCGAGACCGACCTGCGCAACGAGAAGATCAACTATAAGGTGCGCGAGCACAGCCTCGCCAAGGTCCCGCTGCTGCTGGTCATCGGCAAGCGCGAGGCCGAGGAAGGCAGTGTCGCGCTGCGCCGGCTGGGCAGTGAGGAGCGGCAATTGGTGATGGGGCTCGACGACGCGGTGGCGATGATTTCGGGCGAAGCGGTGCCGCCGGATCTGGTCGCCTACTGACGCCGGACCGCCACAGACGCAATGAAAAGTCGCCCGTTGCGGCGGGGTGGCTTTTCAATCGGGCTCCAAACGCCTAACTCGCGCGCTTGGACACCAACCATTTGCCGGAGACCTCGCTATACCACCGCCCAATTCGCGTCGTTCGAACACGCCGCCGACCTTTTCCGGCCCCCGCTTCAACGAGTTTATCAACGTGCCCAAGGTGCGCGTGATCGACGAGAATGGCGAAAATCTGGGGGTAATGTACACCAAGGAGGCGATCGAGCAGGCCGCTGGCGTCGGTCTCGACCTGGTCGAGATTTCGCCCGGTGCCGATCCGCCCGTGGCCAAGTTCCTCGACATTGGCCGGTTCAAATATGAAGCGCAGAAAAAGGCCAACGAGCAGCGCAAGCGCCAGAAGACGCAGGAGATCAAGGAGATCAAGATGCGTCCGAACATCGACGACCACGACTATGACACCAAGATGAAGAAGGTCGTCAGCTTCATCGGCGACGGCGACAAGGTCAAAGTCACCTTGCGCTTTCGCGGCCGCGAACTGGCCCACGGCCAGCTCGGCATGGTGCTGCTGCAGCGAGTCCAGGCGGACGTCGCCGAAATCGCCAAGGTCGAGCAGCATCCGCGCATGGAAGGCCGCCAGATGTTGATGGTGATCGCGCCGAAATAGCGTTCTGACGGCGCTTTCGGGCGCCGCCACACCCTTCAAAAATTTGCATCGAGCAATTCGTGGCGTCACCTGACGCTACGGAAAACCACTGTTCTTGGGCGCATAAAAGCGATTGTTGCATTCTTGTCGCAAGCCATTGGAATCGTGTGGCGCGGGGGCCGCATCGCTTTCCATGCCGCAGCCAGTGGCTTAGCTTCCCAAAAAAATAATAAAGTAATTTTTGGGGAGATAAAGGATGCGCAAGTCCATGTGGCTGCTTTCGGCTGGCCTGTTCGCTTTGGCCACCCCGGCGCTCGCCCAGCAAACCGATACCGACCAGGCGGCTGCGACCCCGACCGATGGTGCCACCGCCGAGGCTGCGGCGGTCAGCAGCCAGGCGGTCGAGCAACAGCCCGCCGATGCCGGCGACATCATCGTCACCGCCACCCGCCGCAACGAAGCTTTGTCCGACGTTCCGCTCGCGGTCAGCGCGGTGACCGCCGAGATGCTCGAGAATTCGGGCGCGACCGACATTCGCGCGCTGCAGCAGCTTTCGCCCTCATTGCTGGTTTCCTCGACCACGTCCGAAGCGGGTGGCGGCGTGGCCCGCATCCGCGGCATCGGCACGGTCGGCGACAACCCCGGGCTCGAAAGCTCGGTCGCGACCTTCATCGACGGCGTCTACCGCTCGCGCACCGGTGTCGGGCTGACCGAACTCGGCCAGATCGACCGCATCGAAGTCCTGCGCGGGCCGCAGGGCACCCTGTTCGGGCGCAACGCGTCGGCCGGCCTGATCTCGATCATCACCGCCAAGCCGCGCTTCCAGCCCCAGGTCAATGGCGAGCTGACGCTTGGCAATTATAATGCGCGTCGGCTCGAGCTTGGTGCCACCGGCCCCTTGTCCTCGACTATCGCTGCCCGCATTGACGGCATTTACATGAAGCGCGACGGTTTCGTTGAGAATTCGATCACCGGCAAGGACGTCAACGACCGAGATCGCTGGATGCTGCGCGGGCAGGCCCTTTTCCAGCCAAACGATGACGTGTCCGTCCGTCTGATCGCCGACTATGCCAAGCGCGACGAAACATGTTGCGCGGCGCCCTATATTCCCGCCAGCGATTATACCGCTGCGGGTCGCCAGCCATCGACGGTCAAGCCGTTGATGCAGGCGCTCGGTGCGGTCATCAACGACGATCCGTATGACCGAAAGGTGTCCTTTACCGAGGGCTTTGGCTATGATTCCGATGTCAAGGATGGTGGTCTTTCGGGGGAATTGGTCTATGATTTTGGCGGAACCGAGCTGACCTCGATCACCGGCTATCGCTACAATAAATGGGACCGCGGGACCGACGCCGACTATAACAACCTCGACATTCTTCATCGCGCCCCCGACGGAGGATCCTATAACCGGTTCAAGACCTTCACCCACGAAATGCGGCTGCAGGGCGAGGCGTTAGACGGCAAGCTCGACTGGCTGGTCGGTGGCTATTTCGCCAATGAGAAATTGCAGGTCGCGGACAATCTCGAATATGGCTCCGACTATGAGCGGTTCGCCAATTGCCTGCTGATCAGCGGCATCCTGCCGAGTGCGCTGGCGCCGTCGGCGAACCCCGCGAGCAGCTGCATCAGCGTGCCGACGGTCGCCGGCACCATCGCCTTCCTGAACGCGCTGCCGGTAACCGATCCGCGGCGCGCCAACATTCCGCTGCTCAGCGTGCTGATCGCCAATCCGGCGCGGCCAGGCTTTGGCTCGCTGGCGGCGGTTCTGGGCGTTCCCACCGCGACTCTGAATGGCGCTGGGCTGGAGGACCTCTACAACCAGACCAGCCGCAACTTCGCGCTGTTTACGCACAATATCTTCGAGATCACTGAGGGGCTCAAGCTGACCGTCGGCGCGCGCTGGACTCGCGAGAAGAAGACTCTCGATGCGTCCTTCTCGGACGACAATGCGATCTGTCGTGCGCTGTCGATTAGCAACCTCATCGCGCGGGGCTTGCCGACCACCCTTGCCGGGCTGCAGCGCCTCCCTTGCTTCAGCCCGTCGGTGCCAGGCGGGTCGTTCAACCCGGCAGAGTCGAAGAAAACCGAGAGCAAGCTCTCGGGCACGGTCGTGCTCAGCTACAAGCCGACCGACAGGCTGCTCACCTACGCCAGCTTCTCGCGCGGTTATAAGGCGGGCGGGTTCAATTTCGACCGCGCCGGGCTCACTCGCCAGCAAATCCCAGGCAGCGCGGGTCCCGTCCTGTCCACCGCCAGCCTCGACGATCTCCAGTTCAAGCCGGAGACCAACGACGCATTCGAGCTTGGCGCCAAATATAACGGTTTCGGTCTCGACATTAACGTCGCCGCGTTCCACCAATCATTCAAGGATTTCCAGCTCAATACTTTCGACGGCACCAAATTCATCGTCGAGAACGTCAACGCCTGCAAGGATAGCCTCGACGGAGCCGATACCGACAACTCCCTCAACACGGGCGCCTGCACCGGCAAGACCCGGCCGGGGGTACGCAGCCGGGGTATCGAAGTGGAAGTCTACGCCCGGCCGATGACCGACCTTAGCGTCAACCTTGGCGCGACCATCACGAACACGCGCTACCGCAAGGACCTGGTGGGAGCCAGTGGTAAGGCGCTGACCAATGCTCTGTTCCAGCTTCCGGACCGCCGACTGTCGAACAGTTCGGGGTTCGTCGGCACCGGGTCGATCGCCTATAATCCGACGATCAGCGGCAGCGGATTGCGCGCGCTCTTCTATATCGACGCCCGTCACCAGTCGAAGCTCAACACCGGGTCGGACCTCGACCTCGAAAAGGTCCAGAACTCCTTCACCGTGGTCAATGGCCGCGTCGGCATCCAGGGTCCGAACCGTGCGTGGGCGGTCGAACTGTGGGCGCAGAACCTGTTCGACGAGGATTATTCGCAGGTCGCGTTCGACGCATTCGGCCAAGGGACGGGCACCCAGCGCGGTGTCGATCAGGGCTTTTATACCCGCTCGAACCAGCTCTACGGTATCTTCCTTGCCGAACCCAGGACCTATGGCCTGACATTCCGCGTCAAGTTCTCGCCGCCGCCGCGCGCGCCGGAGATTTAGCCTTCGCTACCGCCCCCGCCAGCGCCTGAGCGCGGCTAAGGCTGGAGTCGGCTAAAGTAAGAGGCCTCGCCGGAAGCGGCGGGGCCTTTTTCGTTGGCCGCACGGTCAGGCGTCGGCCGAGGCCACGGCGAGGAGCGTTTCGCGCAACGCCTCGGCCTCGCTCGCGCCAAGCTTTTTGCCTTCTGGCCCGGTCAGATAAAAGACGTCGACCGCGCGCGCGCCATAGGTTGCGATGTGCGCTGAGTGGATGCGGTGGCCGGCCCCATGGATCGCCCCTGCCAGGCGGGCGAGTAGGACCGGGCGGTCACGGGCGTTGATTTCCACGACCGTTGTCCGGCTCGATGCCCGGTCGGCGATCAGAACCGACGGGGCGACCGTAAAAGCGGCGCGGCGCGCTTCGAGCGGCGCGGCTGACGGGAGGTTGAGCGGCTGGTCCGCGTCGAGTGCGGCCTCGATCGCTCGGGTCAGCCGACTGCGCAGGCGCTTGTCGGCGTAAGCGCGGCCAAGCGCGTCCTGGACCAGCAGATTGTCGAGCGCGAGGCCGTCGCGAGTGGTGTGGATGCGCGCATCGATGATGCTCGCTCCGGCGCCGGCTAGCGCGGCGCTGATGCGGTAGAACAGCCCGGGCTGGTCGGGCGCGAAAATGCTGACCCGGGTCGCGCCGCGCGCGATATCCGGTTCGGCAACCACGCTGGTCGTGGCATCGCCGATGCGGGCTTCGGAGGTCGCGACCTGGAGCGCGTTGGCGACCTGCCACTCGATCGGCTCGGCCAGCCAATAGCTGTCCGGGAGCCGTTTGAAATGGGCCCTCGCCGCGCCGGCGCGCCAGCCAAGGGCGGCGACCAGATCGGCTTGCCGGGCGGCGACCTGCTCGGATCGGCCGCGCTGCTTGTGGCCGAGACGAAGCTGCTCCTCGGCGGCGTCAAACAGGGTCGCCAGGAGCTGGCGCTTCCATTCGTTCCAGACCCCGGGGCCGACCGCGCGAATGTCGACGACGGTGAGGATCAGCAACAGCCGGAGCCGCTCGGGGCTTTGCACCGCCGCGACAAAATCCTCGAGCGTCTTGGGGTCGGCGAGGTCGCGCTTGAAGGCGGTGGCAGAGAGCAAGAGATGGTGACGGACGAGCCATGCGACGGTTTCGGTCTCGGCCGGGTCGAGCCCGAAGCGCGGGCCAAGCGCCATGGCGATGTCAGCCCCGAGCACGCTATGGTCGCCGCCGCGACCCTTGGCGATGTCGTGCAGCAGCACCGCGACATAGAGCGTCCGGCGCGACGCGATCTGACGGAACAAGGCGGTCGCCAGCGGGTGATCGTCGGCAAGCTCGCCGCGCTCGATTGCGGCCAGCAGCCCGATCGCGCGGATCGAATGCTCGTCGACGGTATAATGATGATACATGTCGAACTGCATCTGCGCGACAACCCGGCCGAAATCGGGAACGAAGCGGCCGAGCACCCCCGCTTCGTTCATCCAGCGGAGCACCATGTCGGGCGCTTTGACGTCGGTCAGCACATCGAGGAACAAGGCGTTGGCGCGCGGGTCGGTGCGGACCGCGTCGATCAAACGGGTATCACGCGCCGCCACGCGCATCGCATGCGGGTGAATTTCGAGCCCTTCGCGCGCGGCCAGCGCGAACAGTTCGATCAGGCGAACCGGATCGGATATGAAGAAGTCATCGTCCGGAATGGTCAGGCGGCCGCGATCGAGCAGGAAGCCGTTGAGCCGCGCGGGCTTGCGTCGAAGCAAATTGGGGAAGGTGAATCGGCGGCCCTTCCTGGCGAGCTGTTCGTCAAGCTGGGCAAGGAACACCCCGGTCAGGTCGCCGACAGTCTTGGCCTGGAGGAAATAGAATTGCATGAACCGCTCGACCGCCGATTTGCCCGGGCGGTCGGCGTAGCGCATTGCCGCGGCGATGCTCCGCTGATGGTCGAAGCCGAGCCGATCCTCGGCGCGCCCGGCGGCGAGATGGAGATGGCAGCGGACCGACCAGAAGAAGCGCTCGGCGCGCTCGAACCGGCGGAATTCGGCCGCGCTGAACAGTCCGGCCGCGACCAGATCGGCGGGGCGCTCGACGCCATGGACATATTTGCCGATCCAGTAGAGCGTCTGGAGATCGCGAAGCCCGCCCTTGCCGTCCTTGACGTTGGGCTCAACGACATAGCGGCTGTCACCGAGGCGAAGGTGGCGCTGGTCGCGCTCGGCCAGCTTGGCGGTGACAAATTGCGCGGCAGTGCCGGCGACGACCTTTGCGCGAAAGCGCGCGACCGTCTCGTCGAACAATGCTTCGTCACCCCATAGCCAGCGCCCCTCGAGCATGGCCGTGCGGACCGACAAGTCGCTGCGGGCCAGCGCGACCAGTTCGTCGGGTGAGCGGCTCGATTGCCCGACCTTCAATTTGAGGTCCCAGAGAAGGTAGAGAATCGCCTCGATCACCTGTTCGCACCATGGCGCGCGCGATGCGGGGGTCAGGAACATCAGGTCGACATCGCTGAACAGGGCCATTTCGCCCCGCCCGGAGCCGCCGAGCGCGACCAGGGACAATCGCTCGCCCGAGGTCGGATTGGCCAGCGGATACAGGCGGGTGACGACGAAGTCGTGGGCGAGCCGGATGATCTGGTCGGTGAGGAAGGCATAGCTCGCCGCGATCGTCCGGCCCCGTGCGGGTTCAGCGGCGAGGCGGCGCGCGATCTCCGTCCGCCCGGCGTCTAGCGCGGCACCGAGCAAGCGGCAAACGTCGCGGCCAAGGTCAGGGTCTTGGGGTAGCGCGGCGATGGCGTCCGCCAGCGCGCGCCGGTCGATGATCGCGCGGCGATGGTCGATCAGTTCGAAGCGGGTCGCGGACATCAGGGCGCTAGCCGCTTGAGTGCATAAAGCGCGTCGAGCGCTTCGCGCGGGGTGAGGGCGTCGGGGTCGAGTTCGGCGAGCGCGGTGGACAGCGGATCAGCGGCGGGTTCGGGCAGCGCGGCGGCGGCGGCGAACAATGGTAGATCGTCGAGCCCCGCAGCGATCCCGCCGGTCGCATCGCGGCCAGCTTCGAGGCGGGCGAGGACCGACTTGGCGCGGGCCAGCACCGCCGGAGAAATGCCGGCGAGCTTGGCCACCGCGATGCCATAGCTGCGGTCGGCGGGACCAGGCGCGACTTCGTGGAGGAGGACCAGGTCGCCCTTATATTCGCGCGCCCGGACATGGTGGAGCGACAGCGCGTCGAGCCGCGCGGCGAGGCGGGTCAGCTCATGATAATGAGTCGCGAACAAGGTCCGGCACTTTACCGCATCGTGCATCGCCTCGACTACGGCCCAGGCTATGGCCAGACCGTCATAGGTCGACGTACCGCGTCCAATTTCATCAAGAATAACAAGGCTTTGCGGAGTAGCCTGCGATAATATGGCGGCGGTCTCGACCATTTCGACCATGATTGTCGATCGTCCGCGTGCAAGATTGTCGGCGGCGCCGACGCGGCTGAACAAGCGGTCGACGATGCCCACCGTGGCGCGGGTGGCGGGAACGAAGCTGCCAGCCTGCGCGAGCAAGGCGATCAGCGCGGCCTGACGGAGGAAGGTCGATTTGCCGCCCATGTTGGGACCGGTGATCAGCCACAAGCGGTCGTCGGGCCCGAGCGTCAAATCATTGGCGATGAAGCGGTCGCCCGACGCGGTCAGCGCGGCCTCGACCACCGGGTGGCGACCGGCCTCGATTTCGAGGCACGGCTGATCGGTCAGGCGCGGCCGGACCCACCCGCCGTCGGCGGCGCGAATCGCATTGCCCGCAGCGACGTCGATCCGGGCGATGGCCTCTGCGGTGGCGCTGATCGCCGAGGCGACGGCGACGGCGAGCGCGGTCAGTTCCTCGCCATGCGCGGCCTCGGCAGCGAGCGCGTGACCGCCGGCCTCGACCACCCGCGCGGCTTCGGAATGAAGGTCGGGCGAGTTGAAGCGGACGACGCCCGCGAGGGTCTGGCGGTGGGTGAAACCGCTGCCGTCAAGCATCAGCCGGTCGGCATGGCGGGCGCCGACCTCGATATGATAGCCGAGCACGGCGTTGTGGCGGATCTTGAGTGTCGGGACGCTGGTCGACTCGCGGTAGCGCGATTCCAAAGCGGCGATGGCGCGGCGGCCGTCGGACGAGGCGGAGCGAAGTGCATCCAGAGCGGCATCATAGCCCTCGGCGATATAGCCGCCCTTCGCGCAGTCGAGCGGAGGCGAGGCGACGATCGCCGCATGAAGCCGGTCGGTCAGTGCCGCGTGGCCACCGAGCAGCGGAAGCAGCGTATCGAGCAAAGACGGGCGGTCGGGCTCGGCGCTCAACGCATCGCGCAAGCTGGCGGCGGCGGTCAGCCCGTCGCGGAGCAAAGCAAGGTCGCGCGGGCCGCCGCGCGAGGCGACCAGCCGGCCGAGCGCGCGGGCGATGTCGGGCATCGCCTTCAACGCAGCGCGGGCCCGGTCGCGGAGCAGCGGGTCGTCGTGGAACCAGCCGACCAAGGCGAGGCGGGCGTCGATCGCGCTGCGGTCGAGCAACGGCGCGGAAATATCCGAAGCGAGCAAGCGGCGGCCGGCTGCGGTCGAACAGCGATCGACTTCGCCGAGCAGGCTTCCGGCCAGGTTTCCGTTCGCGGTGCGGCAGATTTCGAGGCTGTCGCGGGTCGCGGCATCGATCGCCATATGCGCGCTGCGCGCGATTCGGCGCGGGGCTTCGAGGAAGATGCCGGCGTCTTTCTGGGTCGCGCCGAGGTAAACGAGCAGCCCGCCCGCCGCCGCCAGTTCGGCGCGCGAAGGATCGCCGAAGCCGTCGAGCGTCGCCACGCCGAACCGCGCCTTCAATGCGCGCTCGCCCGACAGGCTGTCGAATCCGCCCTTGCCGGCGCCGGTCGCGATCCCGCTGACGGTTCCATCGGCGATGGTTTCGGCGGGCGACAGGCGGGCGAGTTCGGCGGCGATCTCGCCGGGAGCGCAGGCGATCAGCTCAAACCGGCCGGTCGAGATGTCGGCGGCGGCAATGCCCCAATCATCCCCCGCCTGGCCGATCGCGGCGAGCCAGTTGGTGGAGCCAGCGCTGAGCAAGGCATCCTCGGTCAATGTTCCGGGCGTGACCAGGCGGACGATCGCGCGGTCGACCAGCGCCTTGGCCCCGCGCGCCTTGCGCGCCGCGGCCGGGCTTTCGACCTGTTCGGCAATCGCGACCCGGTGCCCGGCGCGGATCAGCCGGGCGAGATAGCTCTCGGCGGCATGGACCGGCACACCGCACATCGGAATGGGTTCGCCATCGGTGGTGCCGCGCCGGGTCAGCGCAATGTCGAGCGTCTGGGCGGCGGCGCGCGCGTCGTCGAAGAAGAGTTCGAAGAAATCGCCCATGCGGTAGAATAGCAATGCGTTCCCGGCCTCAGCCTTGAGGCGGTGATATTGCCGCATCATCGGAGTCGGGGAAGGTTCGTCGCGGGCCATGGTGGCGGTGGTAACGGGAATATCAGGGCTGGGGAACGCCCTAAGGGTCAAGGGTGACTTCGCGCCCCTCTTGCCGCTAAAGGAATTTGCCAACAGGAGCGACAATGAACGACAGCAACGTCAAGTTTTCCGAAGCCGAAGCGCTTGATTTCCATTCGCGCGGACGACCGGGGAAGATCGAGATCATCGCGTCGAAGCCGATGGCGACCCAGCGCGACCTGAGCCTGGCCTATTCGCCAGGGGTGGCGGTCCCGGTGCTGGCGATCGCCGGGGATCCGAACAAGGCCTATGACCTCACGGCCAAGGGCAATCTCGTCGCGGTCATTTCCAACGGCACCGCGATTCTCGGGCTCGGTAATTTGGGGGCGCTCGCCGCCAAGCCGGTGATGGAAGGCAAAGCGGTGCTGTTCAAGCGCTTCGCCGACGTCGATTCGATCGACATCGAACTCGACACCGAAGACAGCGCCAAGTTCATCGAGGCGGTCGCGCTGATGGAGCCGAGCTTCGGCGGCATCAACCTGGAAGATATCGCCGCGCCCGAATGCTTCCTGATCGAACAGGCGCTGAAGGAGCGGATGAACATCCCGGTGTTCCATGACGACCAGCATGGCACCGCGATCATCACCGCTGCGGGGCTGATCAACGCCTGCCACCTGACCAACCGCAAATTTGGCGACATCCGCGTCGTCGTCAACGGCGCGGGGGCGGCGGCGATTGCCTGCACCGCGCTGATCAAGGCGATGGGGGTGCGCGGTGATCATGTCATCATGTGCGACACGAAAGGCGTGCTCCACAAGGGCCGCACCGACCTCGACCAGTTCAAGTCGGCGCATGCGGTCGAGACCGACGCGCGCACCTTGCACGAAGCGCTGGTCGGGGCCGATGTGTTCCTCGGCCTGTCGGCAGCGGGGGTGCTGAAGCCCGCAATGGTGATGGAGATGGCGCCGAGCCCGATCATTTTCGCGATGGCCAATCCCGACCCCGAAATCACTCCGCCCGAAGCCAAGGCCGCGCGCCCCGACGCGATCGTCGCGACTGGACGGTCGGACTATCCCAATCAGGTCAATAATGTCCTCGGCTTTCCGTTCATCTTTCGCGGCGCACTGGATGTGCGGGCGACCGGGATCAACGATGAGATGAAGATCGCCGCCGCCCATGCGCTGGCCGAGCTGGCGCGCGAGGCGGTGCCCGAGGAAGTCGCTGCGGCCTATGGCGGGATCAGCCAGAGCTTCGGTCCCGATTACATCATTCCGGCCCCGTTCGATCCGCGCCTGATCGAGATCGTCCCGGTGGCGGTTGCCGAAGCCGCGATGGCGTCAGGGGTGGCGCGGCGGCCGATCGAGAATATGGCGGCCTATCGCCAGCAGCTTCGCGGGCGGCTTAATCCGACCGTGTCGGTGTTGAGCCTGGCCTATGAGGCGGCGCGCAAGAACCCCAAAAGGGTGTTGTTCGCGGAAGGCGAGGAGCCCAACGTGCTGCGCGCCGCGATCGCGTTCAAGGAAGGCGGTTATGGCACCCCGGTGCTGGTCGGGCGCGACAATGTGTTCGAGCTGCTGAAGGGGCTCGGGGTCGATGATCCGGCGGGCTATGAAGTGCTCAACAGCCGCAATTCGCCGTTGATCGGCCGGGCGGTCGACTATCTCTATGCGCGGCTGCAGCGCAAGGGCATGCTCCGCCGCGAGATCGAGCGGATGGTCAATCAGGATCGTAATTATTTCGCCGCGGCGATGCTCGCGCTGGGTGAGGCCGACGCGATGATCACCGGAACCACGCGGCCCTTCAGCCAGTCGCTGAAGCAGGTTCAGACGGTCATCGCCAGCGAGACTGCGGACGCCCCGTTCGGGGTCAATATCGTCATCGGCAAGATGCACACGGTGCTGATCGCCGACACTGCGGTGACCGAGCGCCCGTCGGCCGAACAATTGGCGGCGATCGCCATCCGCACGGCGGCGTTCGCCCGCCGGGTCGGGCAGGAGCCGCGCGTCGCCTTCACCAGTTACACGACCTTCGGCAACCCGGTCGGATCATATATCGATGAGCTTCGCGATGCGGTGAAATTGCTCGACGGGATCGACACCGATTTCGAATATGAAGGCGAAATGGGTCCTGATGTCGCACTGAGCTTCGACATGCAGCGGCGTTTCTATCCGTTCAGCCGGCTGACCGGGCCGGCCAATATCCTGATCATGCCCGGGCTTCAGTCAGCCAATCTTTCGGCCAAATTGCTGGGTGCGCTCGGCGGCGAGAGCGTGATCGGGCCGTTCCTGCTGGGAATGGAATTGCCGGTGCAGATCGCGCGGATGACCGCGACCGCGAGCGATCTGGTGACGCTGGCGGTGCTCGCTGCGGGCAATGCCGACGGGCGGCGGGTAAAGCGGCGCTAGGGCAGCAGGGCCGGGGACCGCACAGGCCGTCGGTCGAGTGCGGGGCAGATCAAAGCCCCGCTTGTCGGAAGGCTCCGCCGGAAGCAGTGTCGGCGCCGGGCAAGCTTGTCGACCTCGGCCTTCTCGTCATCAATGTATAACCAGATGATCGCGCCGTCGCGGCCAGCGGCCGCTTCGAGCGGCGCTGCGGATTTGGTGGGGACGAGCATGGCGCTGGTGGCAAGGCCGTGGCGCCGGAAATCATACGCGCCGAGCTGATTCATCGTGTGAGCCTCGAGCACCCGCTGTCCATCATAATCGAGTGCGAAGACGATCCGTCGCGGCGCACCCTGCCGGATGAGGATGTGGCTTGCCATTTCCAATCCGGAAACGCCCCGGTCGCGCAAGGTTTGCCTGATGTTGGCAATCGAGGCGGTCGCCAGGAATAGCCAGACGAGGGCAAGCTGGCCAAGCCGATTGCCGGCGAACAGGAGCAGGAACAGGAGCCCTCCGGGAATGCCGGGTGTGAGATAGCGCGGGGTGACCATTGGACGCAGGGTCCCGAGAAACAAGACCAAAATTATGCCGAACAGGCCTGCCAGTGCGGCCAGCCATGCAGTGCGCACCGCACCGGCGCGCGGGGTCAGCATGCGCGAAGCCACTGCGGCCAGCGCGATCCAATCCCACTTTGGGCCGAGCTGGATGAGGCCCCAAATGGCGGCATGGCTCATCGTGAGTAAAGGGTACCAGGCGACGCCCGGTGCGGTGAACACCATGAGTCGGGACCAGTGCCATGCGAGAACGGTCGCAGGCACCGCCAGCGGAAGCAGCGCGGGCCACAGGCGAAGCGCGGCACGACGGTGGACGGCCAGCAGGATCAGGCCCTGGATCAAGCCGAACGCGCCGGCGAAATAATGGGTGAGGATCGCCAGAGCCGCGATTCCGGTCCAGCGCACCGCGTCGGCGCGTGACGGCGAATCGAGCAGACGGGCAAACGCGATCGTCTGGGCCGTCGAAACAAACATCAGCAGCGCATATGGACGCGCGTCGGCGGAGTAGGCGATGCCGTAGTACCAGAAGAACAGCAGCGCGCCCCAGCAGACCGAGACGAACATCGGCAGCCGCGGAATGCGCCAGACGACCGGCAGCAGCGCGGCGCCGATCATAAACACCAGCCCGGGCAGGCGGAGCGCGAAATTGCTTTCCCCCGGGAGCAGCCACATCAGCAAATAATAAAGTGGTGCCGAAGGATCGGCATGAATTTCCCGAAGCAGACTTGTCCAGTCGGGCTGGGTGGAGATGACGGCAGTGAAGCTTTCATCGAGCCACAACGGCAATTCCGCAGCGAAGCCGATGCGGACGTACAAAATGTAAGCGCCGCCCGTCAGGACGAGCAGCGCGAGAGCCAGATTGGTCCAATCGCGCCGGACGTCCGTCCACCAATTCCTGATCAAATCCGTTCCGCCGTCGACACCGCGTCGGCCGCCCGCAGCGCGGCCATGATCGAATGGAGGTGGGCGAGGTCGTGGACTTCGACGTCGAGGTGGAATGTGTGGAAGCTGCCGTCGCGGTGGACCAGCGCCAGATTGACGATATTCGCGCCCTTGGCGCCGAGGATGCCCGCCATTTCGCCCAACGCCCCGGCGACATCGCGCAGGATGATGGACAGCCGCGCGGTGCCGCCGTCCGAGCCGTCGCCCCAGGCCAGATCGAGCCAGTCAGCGTCGATCCCGCTGGCGAGCTTTTCGCAGCCGATGACATGGACCTCGATGCTTTCATCCTCGCGCCGCAGCCCGACGATACGGTCGCCCGGAATCGGGTGGCAGCAGGCGGCGAGGTCATAGGCGACCCCGGGGGTCAGCCCCTTGATCGAGATCGCGGTGCGTTGGGCCGATGGGCGCGGCTGAGCGCCTCCGACCGAGCCGGGGGCGAGCGCCTCCATCAACGCCTCGTCGCCGACCCGTTTGCGCGCGATGGCGATCATCAGCGCGGCCTCATCTTCCATCCTCAGCGTCTTCATCGCCGCCTTGAACATTTTGGAGGTGACCGGCAGCGGCAACCGGGCAAGGATTTCCTCGTAGATCTTGCGGCCAAGCTCGATCGTCTCGTCGCGTTCCTTGTGGCGGACGAAGCGGCGGACGCCCGAGCGCGCCTTGCCGGTGGTGACGAAGCGCAACCATGACGGCTGGGGATGCTGCGCGTCCGAGGTCAGGATTTCGACCTGGTCGCCATTGTCGAGCAAGGTGCGCAGCGGGACCACCCGGCCGTTGACCTTGGCCCCGACGGTCTGATCGCCAAGGTCGGTGTGAACCGCATAAGCGAAATCGACCGGGGTCGCGCCCTTGGGTAATTGGATCAGCTCGCCCTTGGGAGTGAACGCGAAGATGCGGTCCTGGTACATCGCCATCCGCGTATGCTCGAGCAATTCTTCGGCGCTGTCGGCATGTTCGAGAATTTCGACCAGATCGTCGATCCACGGCACCGGGCGGTCGGCCGAAGGCTTTTTTTCCTTATAGGCCCAATGGGCGGCGAGCCCACGCTCGGCCTGTTCATGCATCGAGCGCGTCCGGATCTGGATTTCGATCCGCATTTTCGAATCGTGGATGACCGATGTGTGGACGCTGCGATAGCCGTTGCGCTTGGGGGTCGAGATGAAATCCTTGAAGCGGCCCGGAACCATCGGCCAGCGCTGCTGGATCAGCCCCAATGCGCGATAGACGTCGGGAATATCGTCGACGATCACCCGGAACGCCATGACGTCGGACAATTGTTCGAAGCTGATGTGCCGTTCGGCCATCTTCTTCCAGATCGAGTAAGGATGCTTTTCGCGCCCCATGACCTCGGCTTCGAGGCTGTTGTCGGCAAGGTGGAGGCGAAGACCCAGCCCGATCCGGCTGACCAGGTCGCCGCCGGTGGCGTGGAGCTGGTCGAGGCGGCGGGTGATCGAGGCGAAGGCGTCGGGCTCGAGCTGCTTGAACGCCAGCGTCTGCATTTCGTTCATGATCTCGTACATGCCGATCCGCTCCGCCAGCGGGGCATAGATATCCATCGTTTCCTTGGCGATCCGGCGGCGCTTTTCCTCATCGGGGACATGATGGAGCGTGCGCATGTTGTGCAGCCGGTCTGCAAGCTTGACGAGGAGAACGCGGATGTCGTCGCTCAATGCGAGCAGGAACTTGCGCAAATTCTCGGCGGCGCGCTCATTTTCCGACTGGGCTTCGATCTTGCTCAGCTTGGTCACCCCGTCGACCAGCCGCGCGATATTGGCGCCGAACAATTTCTCGATCTGCTCGGGAGTGGCGACGGTATCCTCGATGGTGTCGTGGAGGATCGCAGTGACGATGGTTTCGTCGTCGAGCTTGAGGTCGGTAAGGATTCCGGCGACTTCGATCGGGTGGCTGAAATAGGGGTCGCCGCTGGCGCGGACCTGCGCGCCGTGGGCCTTCATCGAGAAGACGTAGGCGCGGTTGATCAGGCCTTCGTCGGCATCGGGATCGTATGCGCGAACGCGCTCGACCAGCTCATATTGGCGCAGCATCCCGCTATGTGGCCATGGCGGGGGCTATGTTGCAAGTGCGAAACGGAGTGGGGCCGCGCGCAACATCCTGTCCGACCGTTTGGGCAAGATGGTTGCGGGCGGCATTCTCGAGCGCTCTCCCGATCCGAATGATCGCCGCAAGGTGATCTATTCGCTCAGCAAGAAGGGCGAAGCCCTGTTGCCGGTGGTCCTCGCGCTGCGCCAATAGGGCGAGGATTGGGGGCACGGCAGCCACGATGTCATGCTGGCCGACCGGCGCGATGGTCGCCCGATCCAGCGAATCGCGATCCATGCCGAAGACGGTCGGACGTTGTCCCTCGAGGAATTGATGTGGATACAGCGCGAGGCTGCGAGCCGCAGAGTGTCCACCACTCGTTTGACATGAAAAGGGCGGCTTCACAGCCGCCCTGATCGTCGCGATTCGATGCGCGCCAGCCCCTTGGGCCAGCGTCCGCGAATTATTCGTAGTCGCCGCCGCTCGGGCTGGGCCGCGGCGGAGCGGCGGCGGTGAGGCGAAGGGCCTCGGCCGACGCGCTCAGCGAGGCCATCTCGTCGGTGGCGTCTTCCTCGTCGATGCGGACGCGCTGAAGACCCGAGATCACGGACTCGTGGAGGTCTTTGGGACGAACCATGGACTCGGCGATCTCGCGCAGGGCCACGACCGGATTTTTGTCGCGGTCGCGTTCGATCGTCAGGTCGGCCCCGCCTGAAATCTGCCGCGCGCGCTGGGCGGCGAGCAGCACAAGGTCAAACCGGTTGGGAATCTTGTCGACACAATCTTCGACCGTCACGCGCGCCATAGGTCGCTCCGCACTTTAAGTGGTGAATATGGAAGTGGTGAATATGGGAACCGCCGTGAGATAGCGATGCGGGTCCGCGAAGTCAATCAATGGGTGTCGCGCTTGCCTTGCTTACCCTTGACCGGCACAGCGTCGGGCGATGGCTGATCCCGAACCACCCGAGGCCACCCCCGCGCCCATTGCCTCCCTGCCGTCGCACGCGGAAAGGCTCACCCGGACGATCGACGTCGACGGCAATCGGCTGCTGTTGATTCCCGACGGGCCCGAACGGCTGGCGGCGCTGCTGGCGCTGATCGACGGTGCGCGGACCAGCTTGCGCATCCTCTATTACATCTTCAGCGCTGACGCGTCTGGTACTGCCGTGCGCGACGCGCTGATGCGGGCAGCGGCGCGGGGCGTGAAAGTCGCTCTGCTGATCGACGGTTTCGGCAGCAGCGCCACCCCCGACGATTATTTTACCGAGCTGGGCAATGCCGGGGCCCAATTCTGCCGCTTCAATCCGTCGTACGGGCGGCGCTATTTGCTGCGCAATCACCAGAAATTGGCGATGGCCGATGACGCGCGGGTGTTGATTGGCGGGTTCAATGTCTCCGACGATTATTTCGGGCGATACGCCGACGGCGCCTGGCGCGACATCGGGCTGATGGTCGACGGACCGGCGGCTGGGCGATTGGCCCCATATTTCGACGCGCTGATGGGCTGGGCGCTGACCAAGCGTGCGCGGATGCGCGAACTCAGGCGCATCATCCATCACTATAGCGAGACCAAGGGTGTCCTGCAGTGGCAGTTCGGAGGGCCGATGCGGCGGCTCTCGCCGTGGGCGGCGTCGACCTCGCGCGACCTTGTCAACGCCACCGAAGTCGAGATGATCGCCGCTTATTTCGCGCCGACCGGCGGGCTTCTGAAGCGGATCGCCCGGGCCGGGGGGCGCGGCCGTGCACGGGTCATCACCGCCTCCAAGTCCGACAATACAGCGACCATCGCCGCGGCACGCTTCACTTATGGCCGCTTGTTGAAGCGCGGCGTCGAAATGTTCGAATATCGCCCGACGAAGTTGCATTCGAAGCTGCTGGTGATGGACGATGTGGTCCATATCGGCTCGTCCAACTTCGACATCCGCAGCCTCTACCTCAACCTCGAGCTGATGCTGCGGGTCGACGACCCCGAATTCGCGGGTTTGATGCGAATCTATTTCGAAGGCGAGATCGGCGACAGTCTGCGCATCACGCCCGAACTGCACCGGAAACGCGCAACGTTCGTCAACCGGATCAAATGGGCGCTGTCGTTCTTCCTGGTGACCAGCGCCGATTATACCGTGACCCGGCGGCTCAACTTCGGTGCCGAATAGGAATCAATCCCCGGTCGGCTCGCGATAAGCCCAGAACAAGGTCGCTGGCGGGACATTGAACCATTCGAAGCCGCGCACGATGCGCTCGAACCCGGGCTTGATGAAGTCGAGCACCTTGGGGCTGAATTGATAGACCAGGAAGGCCCCGCCGGGACGAATCACGCGCGAGGTAGCGAGGCCGATGGCGTCGCCGACACCCGGCGGAAGGGTCGAGAAGGGCAGGCCCGACAGAACATAATCGGCGTGGGCAAAGCCTCGATCGGCGAGGATCTTCTCGACATCGGCAGCGGAGCCGGTGACCGCAACCAGTCGAGGATCATCGATGTCGCGGCGCAGATAATCGGTGAATTCGGCATTCGTGTCGATCGTCAGCAGGGTCGCGTCGGGACCGAGTCGATCGAGGATCGGGCGGGTAAAGGTGCCGACCCCCGGGCCATATTCGACGAACAGTCCGGTGCGCTCCCAATCGACCGGTTCGAGCATCTTGTCGATCAACGTGCGCGACGACGGAATGATCGAGCCGACCATCACCGGATGCTTGAGGAAGCCGCGGAGGAACGCCCAGCGCGGACTCGTCGCACCCTGTACCGCGCGGCGCACAAGACGGCGCGGGCCCTTGAGAGTGCGGGCAGACGATGAGGACATGAAGGCTCCCGGGCGGACGAAGCGGGGAGCGTTGGCAAATGCATCGCCGCTTGGCAAGTTTGACACACGCCGCGCGGGCGGTCGCGGGGGCCGTCGCACCATGAACCGAGCCGAATCTGCGGCAAATAGCGCGCGAGGGAATAGCGAGCCCGCGCTTCCCTGAGCCGCGGGCACATCCTAAGGCAGTCCGATGCGAGCCCGGCCACTGCGGCGGCGTATCGGCGGAACCGCGCTGACGACGCCCAATTTCCTGCTGCTGTTCGCTGCCATGCTGGTCGCGGCGTCGGGCAATACCGCTCTGCAATCGGTCATGCCGGCAATCGGCCGCGAGATCGGGATCGCCGATTTGTGGACCGCGCTCGCTTATACCTCGTCGGCGGTGCTGTGGGTGGCGCTCGCTCCATTCTGGGCGCGCAAGAGTGATGATCACGGTCGCAAGCCGCTGATCCTGATGGGGATCGGTGGTTTCATCGTGTCGATGATCCTGTGCGGATTGATCCTCATGCTCGGGCTCCACGGCGTGCTCGGGGGGGCCGCGACCTTCATCCTGTTCGCCCTCGCCCGCGGCATTTACGGTGGCCTCGGCTGCGCAACGCCGTCCGCCACCCAGGCCTACCTCGCGTCGCGCACCCGGCGCGGAGCGCGGGTCGTGGCGCTGTCGGCTTTGTCGTCATCGTTCGGATTGGGGACGATCATCGGTCCGGCGATGGCGCCGTTGTTCGTGCTGCCGTTCATTGGCTTGCCCGGGCCGTTACTCGCGTTCGCGCTGATCGGGATTGTCGTGTTTGTCGCGGTTCTTCGGTGGCTGCCCGACGATCAGAAGTCGCGTCACAGCGGGCGCGGCGCCGCCATGAGCTATCCGTCGATGGCGTCGAGCATGACCGGGGCGAGTGTCATCGCGGCGACCTCAAACGACCGTTCGCACCTGAAATGGAACGACCCGCGGATCCGTCCGTGGATTCTTGCCGGGGTCGCATCGGGCCACGCCCAGGCGGCGACGCTGACCTGCCTTGGCTTTTTCATCATCGACCGGCTCGGGCTTGCCCCGCGTGGCTCGGAAACCTCGATCGCGATCGTGATGATGGCCGGGGCCTCGGCGACGCTCGCCGCGCAATGGGGGATGATCCCGCGGCTCGGGCTCGGCCCGCGCACCATGATCCTGTCGGGTTCGCTGATCGCCGCGCTGGGGCTCGCCGGGACCATGATCGCCAGCGACCTCTATGGCATCGTGCTCGGCTTCGCGGTCGCTTCTTTGGGCTTCGGGTTCACCCGGCCGGGGTTCACCGCCGGCGCCTCGCTCGCCGTCGGGCTGGGCGAGCAAGGCGGGGTCGCCGGGGTCATCACCGCCGCCAACGGGATCAGTTTCGTCGCGGCGCCGACCATCGGCATGCTGCTCTACGCGGTCGACCCCGGCCTGCCGTTCGGAGTAGCGGCGCTCCTGCTTGTCGGGGTGTTCGGCTGGGCGCGCGCGCACCTCGCGTCGTTCTAATCCTCTTTCTTGTCGCGGCGCGGGCGAAGCATCCCGGGAAAGACGAAACCGATCCCGGCGCCCGGATGGATCGCGTCATTCTTCAGCGTTTCCTGGATCTTGACATATTCGGCGATCATGTCCGGCGTCACCGAGGCACGGGTTTCCTTCAGCGCGGCCTCGAAATTGGCCATCGTCACGGTCTTCGCATCAAGCCCGGCGCGCAGTGCGGTGAGCCCGGCGCGGCGGACCAGATCCTCGAGATCCGCGCCGGTGAAATTTTCGGTGCGCCGCGCGAGCGATTCCAGATCGACATCCTTGGCCAGCGGCATGGCCTTGGTGTGGATTGCGAGGATCCGCCGCCGCCCGGCGGTGTCGGGGGTGCCGACATAGATCAGCTCGTCGAGCCGCCCCGGCCGAAGCAAAGCCGGATCGATCAGATTGGGCCGGTTGGTCGCGCCGATCAGCACGACATTGTTCAACTCCTCGAGACCATCCAACTCCGACAGGATCGTGTTGACGACCCGTTCGGTGACCTGTGGCTCGCCCATCCCGCCGCCGCGCGCGGGGACCAGGCTGTCGAGCTCGTCGATGAAGATCACCGTCGGCGCGACCTGGCGCGCGCGCGAGAACAGACGCGCGATCTGCTGCTCGCTCTCGCCATACCATTTCGACAAAAGGTCGCTCGACTTGGTGGCGATGAAATTGGCCTGGCTTTCGCGCGCGGTCGCCCTGGCGAGCAAGGTCTTGCCGGTGCCGGGCGGGCCATAGAGCAGGAAACCGCGCGCCGGGCGGATGCCCAGGCGGCGAAAGGCGTCAGGGTGCTTCAAGGGAAGCTCGATCCCCTCGCGTAGCCGGTCGCGCGCCGCATCCAGCCCGCCGACATCGTCCCAGGTGACATTGGGCACTTCGACCATGACTTCGCGCATCGCCGAGGGCTGGACGCGCTTCAGCGCATTGTCGAAGTCGGCCAGATCGACCGACAAAGCGTCGAGTACTTCAGTCGGAAGCGATTCCTCGGCGAGGTTGATCTTGGGCAGGATCCGCCGGACCGCCTCGAGCGCGGCCTCGCGCGTCAGCGCGGCAAGGTCGGCACCGACGAAGCCATAGGTGCGCTTGGCCAGCGCATCGAGATCGACCCCGGCGGTGAGCGGCATGCCGCGGGTGTGAATGCCGAGAATCTCGCGGCGGCCGCTCTCGTCGGGAACTCCGATAATGATTTCGCGGTCGAACCGGCCGGGGCGGCGAAGCGCCTCGTCGAGTGCTTCGGGACGGTTGGTCGCGGCGATGACGACCAGGTTCTGGCGCGGCTCGATCCCGTCCATCAGCGTCAGCAATTGCGCGGTGAGCCGCTTTTCAGCCTCTCCGGTCACCTGGCTGCGTTTGGGCGCGATCGAGTCGATCTCGTCGATGAAGATGATCGACGGGACCGATTGGGCCGCTTGCTCGAACAATTCGCGCAGCTTCTTCTCGCTCTCGCCATAGGCCGAGCCCATGATTTCGGGGCCGGCGATATGGAAGAAGCTGGCGTCGCTTTCGTTGGCGACGGCGCGCGCCAGCCGGGTCTTGCCGGTGCCGGGCGGGCCGTGGAGCAGCACGCCCTTGGGCGGATCGACCCCCAGGCGCTGGAACAGTTCGGGGTGGCGCAGCGGCAGTTCGACCATCTCGCGCAGCGCGTCGATGGTGTCCTTCATCCCGCCCAAATCGTCATAAGTGACGTCGGCGCGGCGCTCGCCCTCGCCTTCCTTGAACTCGGACAGCATCTCGACCTGGGTATTGCCGTCGATGTGGACGATGCCCTTGGGGACGGTCGAGACCACGGTCAGGCGCACTTCCTGAAGCGCGAAGGCGGGGGCATTCAACAATTGGCGGACATGCTCGGGCATATCGGCGTTGACGCGCTGGTGGCCGGCCGTCGCGACGATGTCGCCCTGGGTGATCGGGCGGCCCTCGAAACTGCGCTGCAGTGCAGCAGTGGAGCCCTGCAAACGGACGTTGTTCTGTGCAGGTGCGAAGGCGACTTTGGTGGCGGGCTTGGACACCGCTTTCCTGATTTCGACAAATTCGCCCGATCCGACGCCGGCGTTGGCGCGCTGGAGCCCGTCGAGGCGGATGATATCAAGCCCCTCGTCATCGCCATAAGGGCGTATGGCGCGCGCGGCGGTCGAGCGCTTGCCCGCGATCTCGATCACCGCGCCTTCGGCAAGGCCGAGCGATTCCATCAGCTTGGCCGGAAGGCGCGCGACTCCGCGGCCGCTGTCGGCGGGGGGCAAATTGGCCACCTGCAAGCGCGTTGCGCTGGTTTCGGCGTCCGCCATCGCTCATTTTCTCCTGATCGATCCTGTCCCGTGCCGAATGCCTAACGGCGGCACCGGCCCTGGGTTCAATGTGGGAGGCCATTCGGCGGAAAAAAGCCACCCTTTGCCGGATCAAGCCCAAAAAAGAGGCCGGACCCGAAGGCCCGGCCTTTGAAGGCTTTAGGAGAGGATGCCGGTTAAGGCGCGATCTTTATTGCACTGCAGCATATATGTTGCAAGTGCGAAGTGATTTTTTCAAATTGCCCTGCGACACTTTAAAAATACCGAGGGAATGAACGGCTTAGGCTCAACCAAGAGGATTTTTCGGCGGCACGTCGGTTAATTTTTCGAATACGTATGCGATGTGCTAGTTGAGCGGCCAGGATTCGAGGTTGTGATACCGATGGAACGCCGACTCTCCGCGATCATGGCCGCCGATGTGGTCGGTTACAGCCGCTTGATGGGGGCCAATGAGGTCGGCACTTTGACGAGCCTCAAGGGGCATCGCGCCGAATTGATCGACCCCACGATTTCAGAACATCAGGGGCGGATCGTCAAGCTGACCGGCGACGGCATGCTGGTCGAGTTCCCGAGCGTGGTCAGCGCGGTATCCTGCGCCACAGACGTCCAGCGCGAGATGCGCAACCGCAACGCAAGCGTAGCCGAGGATCGGCGGATCGAGTTCCGCATCGGCATTAATCTGGGCGACGTGATCGTCGATGACGACGACATATTCGGTGACGGGGTCAACGTCGCCAGTAGGATCGAGGGCATTGCCAAGCCCGGCGGAGTCGCAGTGTCGAGCGCGGTGCGCGATAATATCGGCAATAAACTCGACCTGGTGTTCGAGGACATGGGCGACCAGGAACTGAAGAACATCGAATTCCCGGTGCGGGTCTACAATGTCGTTGTCGGATCGGGGACGGCGAAACTCAGGGCGGGCGCTGACGACACCGAAATCGCCGAGGCCGACAAGCCGTCGATCGCGGTGCTGCCGTTCAACAATATGAGCGGCGACCCCGAGCAGGAATATTTCTCCGACGGGATCACCGAGGACATCATCACCGATTTGAGCAAGGTCAGCGGACTGTTCGTGATCGGCCGCAACACCAGCTTCACCTTCAAGGGCAAGGCGGTCCAGATCCCCGAGGTCGCAGCCCAATTGGGGGTCAAGTTCGTGCTCGAAGGCAGCGTCCGCAAGGCGGGTCAGCGCGTGCGCGTCACCGGCCAGCTGATCGACGGCACGACCGGCGGTCACATCTGGGCCGACCGCTTCGACCGCGACCTGACCGATATTTTCGCGATCCAGGACGAGATTACCCAGACGATCGTCGACCAGCTCAAGATCCGGCTGTTGCCCAAGGAAAAGAAGGCGATCGGACAAGCGCCGACCGCCAATGTCGAGGCCTACACTTATTACCTCAAGGGGCGGCAGTTTTTCCACAATTCGACCCGCGTGCTGCTGACTCTCGCTCGGCAGATGTTCGCCAAGGCGGTAGAGCTCGATCCGCTTTACGCCCGCGCCTACGCCGGGATCGCGACGTGCGATGCGCGATTGGAAGCGTGGTACAATATCGCGAGGCCAAGCAACGAAATTCTTGCCACCGCAGCCAAGGCGCTGGCGATCGACCCCAATCTGCCCGAAGCCCATGCGGCGCGCGGGATGGCGTTGGTCAACAGCGGCCAGAATGACGAGGCCGAAGCCGCGTTCGAACGCTCGCTGGCGCTCGATCCCAATAATTTCGATGCCAATCTCGCGTTCGCGCGATTCTGCGTCACGCGCGGCGACCTCGAACGCGCGGTCCAACTCTACAAGAAAGCGGTCGAAGCCCAGCCCGACGATCCGCAGGCCCCGCTCCTGCTCGATACCATCCTGCGCAAGCTCGGCCGGGTCGAGGAAGCGGAGAAATATGCCCGTCTCGGGATCAAGCGTGCTGAGGAGGCGATCCGCGCCCATCCCGAAAATTCGCGCCCGGCGCAATTGGGAGCGGCGACGCTCGCCGGACTGGGCGAGCATGAGCGAGCCAAGGAATGGCTCTCTCGAGCGCTGGTGATCGACCCCGACGACAATAACGCAATCTACAATGCCGCCTGCACTTATGCCCTGCTGGGCGAGATCGACCGCTCGGTCGAATTGCTCGAGCGGTGGTGCGGGAATGCCGGGAGCGAATATATCGGCTGGTTCACCAACGACAGCGATCTCGACCCGATCCGCGAGCATGCGCGCTACCCGGCATTGCTCGCCAAGCTCGACAAAGCCCCGGTAGGATAGGGCGATGGAACGCCG
>JANPMU010000135.1:0-13716 GCA_031427095.1 Sphingomonas sp. | reverse complement strand
CTCGCTTTCAAGCCGGGTTGCACTCCACCCGCCGATGGGCCAACCAGCCCGAATGACCGCCACCATGAATGCCATCGACCTCGCCAGCCTGCTCTGTTCGCGGCTGTGTCACGACTTGCTGTCGCCGGTCGGCGCGCTCAACAATGGCATCGAATTGCTCGCCGACGAGCAGGACCCCGAGATGCGCGAGCGCTGCCTCGAATTGCTGTCGGAAAGCGCCCGCGCCTCGGCCAACAAGTTGAAATTCTTTCGCCTCGCGTTCGGCGCGGCAGGCGGGTTCGGCGATCAGATCGACACGCGCGAAGCCCGCTCGGCGCTTGAAGGTCTGTTCGGCGCCGAACGGCGGATCGAACTGGGCTGGATGGTCGGCGACGACACGATGGCCAAGGGCGCGGTCAAATTACTGCTCAACCTCGCGCTGCTTGCCGGCGACGCGCTGGTTCGTGGAGGGCGGCTCGATGTCGGTGCTGAACGTCACGAGGGAGCGCTCGAACTGGTCATTCGGGCGGAAGGGCCGCGCATCCTGCTCGACCCCAAATTGCGCGAGACCCTGCTCAAGGGCAGCTCGGACGGCGAGGTCGAACCGCGCGCTGCGGGCGCCTGGCTCGCTTACAGCCTGGCGGCCGAGACCAACGGCAGCATCCGCCTGTCCGACCCCGGCGACGAAGTCCTGCTCATCGGCGTGACGCTTCCGCGGCAAGGCTAACGCGGCCTTAACATTTTGAGCGGCATACCATTCTCGAACACGAGGGCGGAGCTCACCACCGATGGACGATCTGGTCGCCGATTTCACTGCCGAATGCCGCGAAATGCTCGAAGCGCTGGGCGGCGAGATCGTCGCGTGGGAAGCCGAGCCCGACAACCGCGCCCGGCTCGATTCGATCTTCCGCTTTGTTCACACCGTGAAGGGCAATTGCGGCTTCTTCGACTTTCCGCGGCTCGAAGCGCTCAGCCACGCCGCCGAGGATGCGCTGGCCGACGTCCGCGCCGGCCGCCGCCAGCCTGATGCGAGCCTGGTCAGCGCGGTGCTCGGCGTGATCGATCGTATCGGCGAAATGGTCGCGACAATCGAAGCCGGCCAGCCGATGCCCCAAGGCAATGAAGATGCGCTCATCGCGGCGCTTTCGCCCGGGGGCGAGGGCGCGACGCCGGTCGCCTCGACCATTGCCGAGGCCCACGGCAAGCTGGCCGCGCCGCGCACCATCCGCCTGTCGGTCGAACTGCTCGATCGGGTGATGAGCGGTGTCTCGGACATGGTACTGGCCCGCAACGAGCTCGCCCGCCGCCTGCGCGAGGCGCCCGGCGAAGTCGCGGTCGACGGCGCATTCGAGCGCCTGTCCGGGATCATCGCCGAAATGCGCGACGCGATCACCCGCACGCGGATGCAGCGGATCGAAGCCTTGTTCGTCGGCCTGCCGCGCATGGTCCGCGACCTGACCGCCGAACTGGGCAAGCAAGTGCTGGTCGACATCGACAGCGGTGACGTCGAGCTTGATCGCGAGATGATCGAGATGATCCGCGATCCGTTGACCCATATCATCCGCAATGCGGTTGATCATGGCATCGAACGCCCCGCCGACCGGTTGAAGGCGGGCAAGCGCGAAATCGGCCTGCTGTCGATTTCGGCGCGCCAGTCGGGCAACCAGATCCTGATCGACATTGCCGACGACGGCCGCGGTATCGACAGCCAGCAGCTGGTGGAAAAGGCGATTTCCGCTGGCCTGATCGACCAGGCCGCAGCCGCCGAAATGGCTCCGCGCGAACGATTGGCCCTGATCTTCGAAGCAGGCCTGTCGACCGCGACGGAAGTCACCTCGATTTCGGGCCGCGGTGTCGGCATGGATGTCGTCCGATCGAACGTCGAGCGCATCGGCGGCGTGGTCGAAATCGACAGCAAGCCCGGAGCCGGTACCCGCCTGACCCTGCGCGTGCCGCTGACCCTGACGATTATCCCCGCCCTGACCGTCAGCATCGGTAATCAGCATTTCGCGATTCCCCGCTCGGCAATCGAGGAAATCGTCCGCGCCAATGGCGAATCGGTCGTCCTGTCACAGGTTGGCGGGGCAGGGGTCGCGACGATTCGCGGTCGCCGCGTTCCCGAAGTTGCGCTGGCCGACATCCTCGGCCTGCCGAGCGACCTGACCGACGCGGAACGCACTCTGGTTGTTCTGCGTCCGGCGGGCGGCGACGTCTATGCGCTGGCGGTCGACAAGATCCACGATCATGAGGAACTGGTGGTCAAGCCCGCAGCCCCTGCGGTGATGGCGACCGGTCTGTACGCCGGGACGACGCTGGCCGACGATGGCAGCCCGATCCTCTTGTTCGACCCTGCCGGGCTTGCTCTCGTCGGCGGCATCCGCCTCGAATCGCAGGATCGCGCCGCGCGGATGGTCGAGAATAGTCTTGTCGAAGTCGCCGTGCGCGCCACGCCGGTGCTGCTTTTCCGAGGCCTCGATGGCGGACGCCGCGCCATGCGCCTCGCGGTCGTCGACCGGATCGAGGAAGTTCCCGCCAGCGCTATCCGCTTTGGCGCCGGTCAGCTCCGCGTCCAGCTTGGCGAAGTCCTGCTGCCTCTCGCCGGGGTCGATCAGGCTGCAACCTTCGAAGGCAAGGTCCGCGTCTTCCGCCTCAATGATGGCGAGCGCGAGATCGGCTATGCGTTTGCCGAGGTCATCGATTTCCATTCGATCGATCATGACGTCATCCCCGCCGATCACCCCGGCGCGGTCAGCGGTGTGACACTCATCGGCGGCGAGCCGGCCGAACTGGTCGACGCCCACTGGCTGTTCGCCCAGCATCTCGGCGCAGCGGTTCGCGCGACCGAACAATCGGTCTGCCGCTTGCCCGACGATCCGTGGATGCAGAACATCCTCCGCCCGATCGTCGAGGCGGCCGGCTATCGGGTGATCGGCGAGGACGATGCCGCCAGCGCGGATATTGTCATCGCCTCGCAAGGCGCGCCGGTCGAGGCTGCGCCCGACGCGCGCACGATCTGGCTTCGCGCCGACCCCGACGCACCGGTCGAAGGGGAGGACAGCATTTATCGCTACGATCGCGCCGGGCTGTTGTTCGCGCTCAAGGCCGCCGGCGCGGGGAGGGGACGATGAACGCACTGCTTCTGATCGTGACCATCGCCGGGCAGCGGGTCGCGTTTCCCGCCGAGTCCGTCGAATCGGTGGTCGAACTCGACACGCTCATTCCGGTCCCGCGTGCTGCGCCGCATATTGCCGGCCTGTCCGCCTTGCGCAGCCGCGTGCTGACTGTGATCGACTGCATGCGCAGCCTTGAACTCGGCCTCACCGACTGTTCCGACGGGATCCGCGAAGCTGCGGTAATCGAACTCGACGGCCACCATTATGCCCTGCTGGTCGATAGCGTTGAAGATGTCGTCAATGCCTTGTCGGACCCGGTCGCGGTCCGCGCCGCGATGGGCCATGGATGGGAGCGGGTCTCGCACGGCATAGTCGAGACCGAGGAAGGACCGCTCCTCCTGATCGATGTCGCCGCGCTGATTGTCGGACCCGCCGCCGAAGCGCGCGCGGCTTAAGCACTTCGTTACTCTTGATGTTTAATGCCAAGTCGAACTCGATCGGAAAGCCCGTTCCATGAAAACCTGCCTCATCGTCGATGACTCCAAGGTGATCCGCAAGGTTGCCCGCCACATATTGGAAACGCTGGACTTCAATGTCGAGGAAGCCGGCGACGGGCGCGAGGCGCTGACGCGCTGTGAAGCCAGCATGCCCGACGTCGTCCTGCTCGACTGGAACATGCCGGTGATGAGCGGAATGGAGTTTCTCAAACTGCTTCGCCAGCGTGGGCATGGCGACCAGCCCAAGGTGGTATTCTGCACGACCGAGAACGACATGGCGCACATCCGCGCCGCATTGGCAGCGGGCGCCGACGAATATGTCATGAAGCCGTTCGACCGCGAAACGCTGCACATCAAGCTTCAGCTCGTCGGCGTCGCTTAAGCCCCGCTCGTGGATCGGGCGCTCGCCACTTTGCGGCCACCGACAGCGGCGGCGCGCCCATATTGTCGGCCGATCCGTCTGATGATCGTCGATGATTCGATGGTCGCACGGACCATTTTGTCGCGCATGATCGAAAGCGACGGCGGGTTCGAAATCGCCGCGGTCGCGGGCTCTGCCGAGGATGCAATCGACGCGCTTCACCATGTCGATGTCGACGTCATCCTGCTCGATCTCGAAATGCCCGGCGCCGGTGGTCTGACGGCACTGCCCCGGATCATCGAGGCGGCGCGCGGCGCGAGGGTCCTGATCGTCTCGTCGCTTGCCGAGGACGGCGCCGAGCAAACCGTGGCGGCGCTGGCGATGGGTGCGGCCGACACCTTGCCCAAGCCAGGCACCGGGCGCTTCAACGGTCGCTTTTCAGAAATTCTGGTCGGCAAGCTGCGGGCACTGGGATCGATCCCGCGCCCGCTGCCGCGACTGCGCGACCGCGATGATCGCGCGCTGGCGACGCCGCTTCGCGCGATGTCGGCTGATCCGGTGAAAATGCTCGCCATCGGCGCATCGACTGGCGGTATCCATGCGCTTGGCGCCTTGTTCGGGGCGCTTCCGCCGCGCCTCAGCATTCCGATACTTGTCACCCAGCATTTGCCCGCACCGTTCATGACCGTTTTCGCGCGCCAGCTCGGGGGTGCGGCCAAGCGCGAGGCAATGGTCGCAGCCGATGGCATGCCGGTCGTTGCCGATCGCATCCTGATCGCTCCCGGCGATGCTCATTTGACCGTCGAGGCGGTTGGCGGACAGCTCAGGGTGCGGCTCGATTACAACCGCTCGGCCAGCGGTTGCCTACCCTCGCTCGATCCCATGTTTGCTTCGGTCGCCGACGCCGTCGGCAGCGGGGCGATGGGGGTGGTGCTGACCGGCATGGGCCGCGACGGGATCATCGGCGCGACGCGCATGGTCGCTTGTGGTGGTTCGGTTCTCGCCCAGGATCGCGCCACTTGCGCAGTCTATGGAATGCCGCGTGCGGTGGCCGAGGCCGGTCTGCTGTGCGCGGTCATGTCGCCGGAAAACCTCGCTCGCCGGATTGCCTCGCGGACCGGAGATCAGGCGTGGAAGTAAGCGATAGCGCGAGCCGCATTCTGGCCAGCTTGCTTGAGGCGAAAACGGGTCAGCAACTGACCATGAGCCGGCGCTGGCGGATCGAGACAGCGCTCGCCTCACTTCTGCGCGAACGCGGCATTTCCAATCTCGACGAGCTCATCACGATCCTCGTCATGGGGCGCGAGCCGAGCCTGTCCAAGCGGGTTGTCGAAGCCTTGCTCAACAATGAAACCTATTTCTTCCGCGACCGCACGCCGTTCGACCTGCTTTTGAGTCACGCCTTGCCTTTGCTCGCCAGCCGCCGCGCGTCGAGCCGCCGCCTGCGCCTCTGGTCGGCGGGCTGCTCGACCGGGCAGGAGGCCTATTCGCTGGCGATGCTGTTCGCCGAAGACCCGCAGCGCTGGGCCGGGTGGACCATCGATATCTTCGGCTCCGACGTCTCCGACGGGGTGGTCGAGCGCGCCCGGTCCGGCACCTATAGTGCGTTCGAGGTGCAGCGCGGGCTCGGCATCACCCAGATGATCCGCTGGTTCGAGGAAAGTGCCGCTGGCTGGCGAGCGATCGAGCCATTGCGCCGGATGGTCCGTTTCCAGGTTCACAATATTCTCGAACCGCCGCTCAGCCACAATCCGTTCGACATCATCCTGTGTCGCAACGTATTGCTCTATCTCAGCCCCGAAAAGCGGACCCTGGCGTTCGACCGGCTGGCGTCGGCGATGGCGCCCGACGCGTGGCTGATGCTCGGCGCGGGCGAGACCGTGATCGGCCAGACCCGAGCGCTCAGCGCGGATCCGACCGCGCGCGGGCTCTATCGCCTCAGCCCCGCAGCCGATGCCGTCTCCGGTCGTCCCGCCGTTCCGGCCGCCGCGCAACGAAGGGCTTGACCCCAAAGCCCGTCTCGGCCTCCATGGCGCGATGGATTTTATCGAACGCCCTTCGCCCAATTTCGATCAGCGGGCGCTCCCGGTGTCGATCATCGTGCTGCATTACACGGGCATGCCCGACGCCGCCGCTGCGCTCGATCGGCTGACCTCGCCGCACGCCAAGCTATCGGCGCACTATCTGGTCGACGAGGATGGCTCGGTTTTTCGGCTGGTCGACGAAGGCCACCGCGCCTGGCACGCCGGCAAGTCGCGCTGGCGCGGGATCAGCGACGTCAATTCGGCCAGCGTCGGGATCGAGATCGTCAATCCGGGACATGAATTCGGCTACCGCTTGTTCCCCGACGAGCAGGTCGCCGCGCTGATTCCGCTGGTCGCCGCAATCAAGGAGCGTCACGGCATCGGCCGCGGCAATGTCGTGGGCCATTCGGATATTGCCCCGGCGCGCAAGGAGGATCCGGGGGAGCTGTTTCCATGGGAAGCGCTCGCCCGCCGCCGCCTCGCCTTGCCCAGCCCGACCCGTGGCCTGATCGATCCGTACTGGACCGACGCCGGCTTCCTGCTTGCCCTCGAACGGTTCGGTTATGATGTCAGCGACCCGCAAAAGTCGGTCATCGCGTTTCAGCGCCGATTCCGCCCCGACCTCCTCGACGGCGTCATCGACGGCGAATGCCGCGCCAAATTGCTCGCCTTGCTGCTGCCGCGTCCCCAGTGACTGGCGCGAACGCCATGCTCGGGGTATAGCGAGCGCGCCAGAGGGCCGGGCGACCGCGGCGGAGTTCACTCCGGCGAGGAAAGTCCGGGCTCCACAGAATGACGGTGCCGGGTAACGCCCGGCGGGGCGGGAAGGCTTCGGCCCGATCGTTTCAGGGACAGTGCCACAGAAAGCAGGCTGCCCGTCTTCGGGCGGGTCAAGGCGAAAGGGTGCGGCAAGAGCGCACCGCGGTTGCGGCAACGCAAACGGCACGGCAAACCCCACCGGGTGCAAGACCGAATAGGGGTGGCATATGGGGTGTTCTGCCTCGCCGCCCGGGTTGGTTGCTTGAGGGGCGGGGTAATCCGCCTCCTAGAGGAATGGTCGCCCAGCTCCGGATCACGGTCCGGGGTGGACAGAACCCGGCTTACAGGCCCTCTGGCATCTTATTCCTCGCTAAAACGCGGCGGGGGTTCGCGAACGGCGTAGTGGAGCGGCGGCCGGACCGAAAACTCTGTTCGCGAGGCTCGCATTGACGGGCATTATTGATTAGAAAGCCCGCATCTATGGCCAAACCGACCCGATCCGATGACTGGGGTTTTCCCCGCTGGCGCGCTTACGGCAAGGGCCGTGAGGCGGCGGCCGTGCGTCATTGCGACCGCGAAGGCTGTTCCGCCCCCGGCGACAAGCCCGCGCCCAAGGCCCCGAACAGCCCCGAGCGCTGGTATTTCTGCCTCGCCCACGCCGCCGAATATAACCGCAACTGGAATTATTTCGCCGGGCTCGATCCCGAAGCCGCGGCCGCGCGCGAAGCCTCCGAAAGCGCTGGCGCCGCCGCCTTCCGCCAGGCCGGTCACTGGCAATGGGGCGGCCCCGGCGACGGCACCCGCAGTCGCGACGAAATGCGCGCACTGACTGTGCTCGACCTGGAATCCGATGCCGATTTCGCCGCAGCCAAAGCCGCGCACCGCCGCCTCGCCAAGGAAAATCATCCCGACCTGAAGCAGGGTGATGCCACTGCCGCCGCCCGCTTCCAGCAGGTTCAGGCGGCTTATGAAGTGCTCCGCCGCTCCGAGGATCAGCGCAAGAAGACGGTCAAGACAGCGTCGTCATGAAGGTCAGCGCGCTTTGCGCGAGCGGATCGTCAATGTCGCCCAAATGCGCCGTCCCGCGCACGAACGCGACCGAACGCGTGATCTTGTAGCATTGGCAGCGCGCATACACCGTCGCTCCCTTGGGCGCGGGTTTGAGATAATCGATCCGCAAATCAAGCGTTGCCGCCGGCCGAAACTCGCCAAACGCGAGCCAGACCGACATCCCGGCGCAGGTATCGATCAGACTGACGATCGCGCCCGACGCCAATATCCCGGTCGAGGTGACCCCGACCAGTTCCTCGCGCCACGCCAGCGACAGCTCAGCCCAGTCCTTGCCGTGCGACTCATACGCCATGCCGACCGCCCGGCCATGCCCGACCTGGCGCATCACTTCGAGGAAGTGCTTCGGGTCAAAGGCGGCGCCTGGCGTCAGGTCGAACCCGGGAATCGTCATATGTTGATCCTTTGCGCGGTCGCGCGAACCAGCGCGATCATGTTCGGGATCCCCTGCGTCCGGTTCGAACTGAGCTGGCGCGCAAGCTCGAACGGGGCCAGATCGGCGGCGATGTCGCTTGAAGCGACTTCGGCCGCCGGACGGTCCTGAACCGCGCTCAGCACCAAGGCGACGATCCCCTTGGTGATCGCGGCATTGCTGTCGGCCATAAAATGCAGCCGTCCGTCGTCCAGCCGCGTCGGATAGACCCACACCGACGCCGAACAGCCGCGGACAAGGGTCGCGTCGGTCTTGAGCGCGTCGGGCATCGGCTCAAGCATCCGCCCGAGATCGATCAGCAGCCGATAGCGCTCCTCGCTGTCGAGCAGTGCATAATCATCGAGGATGTCGCGTAATCGGGGGAGCGCGGTCATGTCGCGCCGTTTAGCAGCGTCATCGGGCATAAGTCACTTGGGGTCGCGCAGCTCCTCGATCTGGCGCGACAAAGTGTTTTCCTTGTCGGTCGCGATCCGCTCGAGGACGTGGATTCGCTCCTTCAACTGGCTGACCTCATCTCTCAGCCGAATGGTCTCGACCCGATCCGCGGGATCGTCCTCGACGTCGGGTCGGCGGTGCGCGTGGCGGCTTCTCAGGACGCCGGCGATCATCACGATGGCCACAATCAGCACCACCATTTCAAACGGGTTCATCGCATTGCTCTCCGTCAGGTTTAGCGAAGCTGGTCGATTTCGTTGGCGAGCGTTCGATTTTCGGTCGTGACATAGGATTCAATGTCGCCCAGCCGCCGGTCGATATCGCGCAACCGTGAGCGGATGTCGCGGGCACCGCGCGCCGGCGATGCGCGCACGCCCTGCCAGAAGCGCTGTTCGTCGACATCGTCGCTGCGCAGTTCGCGCGGCTTGTCCTCGGCCATCCATCCGGCGATGAAATAGACCAAAAGCGGGGCGCCGCTGCCGAGCAGGATCGCCGCGACCAGCATGATGCGGATCAGCGCGACGTCGATCCCGGTATAATCGGCGATCCCCGCGCACACGCCCATGACCTTGCCGTTGCGGCGGTCCTTGTAGAAGCGGGTGCGGATTGGTGGTTGTTGGGTCATGACGTCAATCTCCCTTGTGCGACAGGCGGCTGCCGCTGATCGAGTCGGGCAGGCAGCTCTGGCGCCAGTCGGGATTTTCGGCGGTCATGATCCGCTCGATCGAGCACAGCCGGTCGTCGAGCCGTTTGGCGGTGTCGTGGAGCGCATCGAGCAATTGCTCGTCGGCCCCGGTCAGCGTCGCCGCCGACTTCCACTTGGTGATATAATGAAAGATCAGCCACGGCGCACCAATGAAGATCGAAACGACCGCCACCATGGCGATGATAAATGGTAACACGTCCATGGTCTTAAACCCCCTTTGCGGCGCGCGCGGCCTTCATTGCGGTCAGTTCGGCATCGACCTTTTCATGTGATTTGAGGTCGGCGATTTCTTCTTCGAGGCTTTTCGGCCCGGTCATTCCCAGCGCATCGGCGCGCCCTTCGGCGAAATCGGCGCGGCGCTCGAGAATCTCGAACCGCGAGAAGGCGTCTTCGGTGCGGCCACCATTGACCATTTCGCGCGCCTTGGCCCGGGTCACCGCGCTTTCGATCCGGGTCGCGATGGCGTTCTGGCGGGAGCGGGCCTCGCGCAATTTGCCCTGCAATTTGGCGATGTCGACCTCATAGCTCTTGAGCGTGTCGTCGATCAGCTTGAGCTCGGAGCGCAAGCCGTCGGCCATGTCGGCCGCTTTCTGCCGTTCGATCAGCGCCGCCTTGGCAAGGTCCTCGCGGTCCTTCGACAGCGCCAGCTCGGCCTTTTCGGTCCAGCTCACCTGCAAATCGTCGAGCCGAAGCATCGCCCGGCGCATCTCCTTGCCGTCGGCGATCGATCGCGCCGCCGACGCGCGCACCTCGATCAGCGTTTCCTCCATCTCGAGGATGATCATGCGGATCATCCGCGACGGATCTTCGGCCCGGTCGAGCAGTTCGGTCATGTTCGCCGCGACAATGTCGCGGGTGCGTGAAAATATGCTCATTGCGCAACTCCGCAATCAAAATAGGGCCCTGTTGGTATAATCCTATTCAAGAGACGTGCCACTTTTGTGAAACCGCCGATTACCGGCATTTCCTTCATTCTCTTGCTGTCGTTGGTCTAAAATATCTTGCCAAGTCATGGCAAAACCCACCAACACTCAGGCTTATGGAGCGAACCACGCAATTCGTCGGGCAAAGCCTTGCGTTCCTCGACGCGGTCGAGCGCGCGAGCCGCGCCGCCCCGCTGAACCGCCCGGTGTTGGTCATCGGCGAGCGCGGCACCGGCAAGGAACTGATCGCCGAACGGCTCCATCATTTGTCCACGCGCTGGGCCGGACCCCTGGTCATAATGAACTGCGCCGCGCTGCCCGAAACGCTGATCGAGGCGGAATTGTTCGGCCATGAGGCGGGCAGCTTCACCGGCGCGGCCAGGACCCGCCATGGCCGGTTCGAGGAGGCCGATAGCGGGACCTTGTTCCTCGATGAACTCGCGTCGCTTTCGTCGCCCGCGCAGGACCGCCTGTTGCGCGCGGTGGAATATGGCGAGATCACCCGCATCGGCGCCTCGAAACCGATCCGCGTCGATGTCCGCATTGTCGCCGCGACCAACGAGCATTTGCCGCGCATGGTCGATGAGGGCCGCTTTCGCGCCGATTTGCTCGATCGCCTGTCGTTCGAAGTCATCACGCTCCCTCCGCTCCGCGCCCGCAGTGGCGACGTGCCCCTGCTCGCCGAGCATTTCGGCCGTCGCATGGCGTCGGAGCTTGAATGGTCGAACTGGCCCGGCTTCTCGCCCCGCGCGGTGTCCGAGCTTGAAGCCTATCGCTGGCCCGGCAATGTCCGCGAACTTCGCAACACCGTCGAGCGAGCGGTTTACCGCGCCGAAGATCCCGAGCGCGCCATCGATGTGATCCAGTTCGACCCGTTCCACTCGCCCTGGGCACCGGCCGACAGTCGCTCGAGCTTATCCGTCTCCGCCGAACATGAGACGGCGCCGACCACGATCGCCGCCGCGACCCAGGCCGGCGACCTGCGCAGCGCGGTCAATGCCTATGAGCGCGCTTTGCTCGAAGACGCGCTCGCCCGCAGCCGCTTCAACCAGCGCGCCACCGCCACCGCGCTGGGATTAAGCTATGATCAACTCCGCCACGCGCTCAAACGCCATAAATTGATGGAAGCGGTGGCCGATTAATCGCCGAGTGTCTGGTACGTGGCCATCGCGTAGAGCATCGGCAGCGACAGCATTGTGTTCACTCGCGACGTCAGCATTGCGGTGCGCGCCGACTTGGCCTTCGACGCATCGTCGGCCTCGACCAGCCCAAGCGCGCGCTGCTGGTTCGGCCAGATGATGAACCAGACGTTGAACGCCATCACCAGCGCGATCCACATTCCGGTCCCGATCAGCTTGAATCCATCGCGGAAGGTCAGCGCCTCGACCAGATAACCGCTGAGCATCGCCACGATCAGCCCGGTCAGCACGGTGAATGCCGCGCTCCAACGGAAGAAGAACAAGGCTTTCGGCGCGATATATTTGCCCACCGCCGGCTTCAGCTCGGCGGGAATCGACGGCATCGTCGGGATCTGCACGAAGTTGAAATAATAGAGTAATCCGATCCAGGTGATGCCAAAGAACACATGCAGCCAGCGGAACACCACCACGCCGGTCAGCGTGTCGGCATGAAACACCCCCGCCATCGCCAATGCGAGCACCAGCCCGGTGGCCAGCGTAAGATGCAGATTCTCGAATAATTTGCCCATGCTATTTCCCCTCTGTCGTGGCGCAGACCATTGCCGATCGTTTCGCTGTCGGCAAGTCTTTGTGCACTCCGCCGGAGCCAGTCGCGGTTTCGCTCGTTTTCATTGCTCACCCGATCGTCACGAGGATTGCGATGCCCTTCACCCTTCCCGATCTGCCTTTCGCCAGGGATGCGCTTGCGCCTTATATGTCCGCAGAAACGCTGGATTTTCATCATGGCAAGCACCATCAAACCTATGTCACCAAGACCAACGAGCTGGTAGCTGCAAACGGGCTCGGGGGCGCAAACGGGCTTGCGGGCGCAAAACTGACCGAAGTGATCGCCGCCGCCAAGGCCAATGGCGATACCAGCCTGTTCAACAATGCCGCGCAATTGTGGAATCACAGCTTCTTCTGGCAATGCCTTGCGCCCGAAGGCTCGACCCGCCCGTCGGGCAAGCTGCGCGAGCTGATCGTCAGCGATTTCGGCAACGAACAGAGTTTGCTCGATGCGCTCGCCAAGGAAGCGACCGATCATTTCGCCAGCGGCTGGGGCTGGCTGATCCTCAACCACGGCAAGCTGGAAGTGACGTCACTCCATGATGCCGACACGCCTGCGGTCCATGGCATGACCCCGCTGTTGACGATCGACGTGTGGGAGCACGCTTACTACATCGACTATCGCAATGAGCGGCCGAAGTTCCTCAAATCGGTGCTCGAAAAGATCATCAACTGGGATTTCGTCGCCGAGAATCTCGACGGCAAAGGCCTCGACCGCGCCGACCAGAAGCAAAAGGCGAAAGCGGACGCGTGAGCTGTTCCCCGGCGCTTAATCTGTTCCCCGGCGAAGGCCGGGGCCCAGCCCAACCAAAAAACAGCCGCCGGGCGCTCGCAGCGGATGCTAAAGTCGAGCGCTACTGTTCTTGAATGGAGTAGCTGACGCTAACCGGGTCAGCGGCCGTTATCGTGACAGTGACGCCTTCGAATGGCAGCGGCTGGCCGATGGGCGCGAGGAAGTCGATGAAACTTGGCGCTGACACACTTACATTGGCCGGACGAGGCGGAATGTAAGTGCCGAGGCCGCTCACGTTAGTTGTGGCGCTGAACGGAGTTGTCCCGACCATGCCAGTCGTCGTCGCAGTTGAATTGTTGGGAACATAGATTCCGCTTCGGCTCATAGTGGTCTCGTCACTATAGACAGCCACGTCCACGCGCCGAATTGCCACCTTGCCATCGTGCATGCCCATAAAGCGGAGTTCGGCGAAGCCCTCATTCGTCTTGCGGCCAAAGAGGTCGGCGCGACCGAAAGCGTTCTCCAAGTTGCGCTTGCGATCAACATGGACGATGACACCTCCAACGCCGACCCGAAGCGACTGGCCAACCGGTTGAGAAAGGTAGGGCTTGCTCTGGATGGTAGAGCACGCCGCAAGCGAGACAGCCAACAGCGCCGTCGTCACGGATAGTTTGATGAGCATCTTCTTTCCCCCTCGATGCCACTGATTATCCGATTCTTTCCGGTAAGCAAATTGGCGAGGCGCCAGCCTGCTGGGCTCTCACATGGTTGGTGTTCTCCCGCGGTCCCTAGCGTCCGCTTGCCCCCCATAACGGACATTGCGCTTCAGACTAAGCTTGACGTCATGATGCGGCCTTAATCCTTGCTGACCTTTGTACTGTTTGCGGCAGGAATGCTGATGCTGATGTCGGCGATGGCGGGGCCATCGCGCGTCTCCACG
>JANPMU010000134.1:0-1720 GCA_031427095.1 Sphingomonas sp. | reverse complement strand
CCCGACAGGATCGCGACCGTGCCCTCGCTCACCTCGACCTTGCCCGCCATCAGGGCCGCGAGCGCGACCGCGCCGCCGGGTTCGACAACCGATTGATGTTCGGACCATGCGAAGCGGATCGCGGCGCGGATTTCGGCCTCGCTGACGCTTAGCGCGGTCACGCCGCGAGCGCGCAGGATCGCGAAGGTGATCGGCGACACACGCGGGGTCTGGAGCGCGTCGCACAGCGTGAGCGGGGCGTCGGCTTCAACCGGGACAATCACCCCGCATTCGAGCGACCGCCGCATGTCGTCCCAGCCCTCGGGCTCGATGCACAGGATGGCCGCACCGGGACAGGCCAGCGCGACGCCCGAGGCCAGCCCGCCGCCACCGGTCGGAACCACGATCTGGCGAGGCGTTTCACCGAGCATTGCCAGTTGCTCGGCGATTTCAAGCCCGACCGTTCCTTGCCCGGCGACAATGTGCCGGTCGTCGAAGCTGGGGACCAGTGTTGCACCGCTTTGCGCCGCGATTTTCGCCGCAATGGCTTCGCGGCTGTCGGTCTTGCGGTCGAAAAAGACGATCTCCGCCCCATTGGCGCGGGTCGCGTCGAGCTTGATCCGTGGCGCGTCGCTCGGCATCACGATCGTCGCCGGCAAGCCCAGCCGCCGCGCCGCGATCGCCACACCCTGCCCATGATTTCCCGACGAGAAAGCCACCACGCCGCGCGCTCGTTCCGCCGCCGAAAGCAGCAACAGCCGATTGCTCGCCCCGCGCAGCTTGAACGCCCCGCCGGTCTGCAGGCACTCGCATTTGAGCCACAGCCTGTGGCCGCGAATCATCGTTTCAACCAAAGGCGTACGCACGACGCATCCAGCGATCCTCTCCGCCGCCTTGACCACGTCATTCCGGCTGATCCGCGTCATCGATGGCAAGTGATTGACCTTCCATGCTTTTCGCTAAGTCATTGGGATGCGCCGACGAATGACTTGGGCACGCAATTGCTCGGTCCAAAACCGCTTTACATCGCGGACCCCCGACCATATATCGCGCCTCCGCTGCCCCATGGGACTTCCAACCGCAAGGCAGCTTTTACGAACAGACTGTTGGAGGTCCCTTGAGTTGGTCAATCACAATAGCGCGCTGGGGCTAGCAAGCACCCTGACCGGCAGCAAAGATGTTGCCGGGATCGCACAGCAGCGCCCGGTTCAGCCGGTCACGCTGCTTCGTCCGCACGCCGCCCGGCGCGCCGCCCGATTCTTCGTCGAGAAGTTTCCGGGGCGGTCGCTATATGCGGTCAAGGCCAATCCGTCGGCGGAACTGTTGCGGATCCTGTGGGACAGCGGCATCACGTATTATGACGTCGCGTCGATCGGCGAAGTGCGCCTGGTGGCGAAAACGCTTCCGGATGCGACGCTGTGTTTCATGCACCCGGTCAAGGCCGAGGAAGCCATCGCCGAGGCCTATTTCGATCACGGAGTCCGCACCTTCAGCCTCGACACGCTCGACGAGCTCGACAAGATCCTCCGTGCGACCAACAGCGCGAGCGACCTCAACCTGCTGGTCCGGCTGCGGGTCAGCTCGGAGCATGCCAAACTGAGCCTTGCCGCGAAATTCGGGGCCGAGCCGCATGAGGTCAAGCCCTTGCTGTTTGCCGCTCGCCAGGCGGCCGACGCGCTCGGCATCTGCTTCCATGTCGGAAGCCAGGCGATGAGCCCCAACGCTTATTCAGACGCGATGA
>JANPMU010000133.1:0-3813 GCA_031427095.1 Sphingomonas sp. | reverse complement strand
GCCTCAGCGCGGCGGGAAGATCGGCAGGTCGACGCTGTATCGGCCAAGCTTGCGATCGAGCGGCGAGCGGAGCTGGCGGGCGAGCCCGGCGACGATCCGCTCGAACTGGATTTGCGCGGTATCTTTCTCATTCTCGGGGGCCAGCACTGCGCAGCACACGCTCAGCCGCGCGGTCAACTCGCTTGCCCGGCGCAGCGTCACCTCAATCCCTTCTTCGGGACTTTTCAGCATGGCGAATTCGACCACTTCGGTAATCAGGAAACCGACCGCCACCGCGACATCCTGGGTCGTGCTGCAATTGTCGAGCTCTAGTTCGATCGACATTTTGCGCGCGCTGTCGGGCGCGCTCGCGCGAAGGCTCGCGGCCAATTCGGTCAACAGCGGGCGCAGCGCGATCCCGCGATCATCCTCGAACTCGGCGAAATGGTTGCGGTGGACCACGGCAAGCGCGTCGACCCGGCGGCTGATCGCGGCATAAGCGGCTTTGGCGTCGGAGGTCTCGACATTGCGGCTGTGAATGTTGAGCAGGCTGGCGATGACCTGGAGGTTGTTCTTCACGCGGTGATGGACTTCGCGCACCAGCTTGCGCTGTCCGTCCAATGCGTCGCTCATCTGTTGCTCGGATTCTTCGATCCGCTCGCCCGCGCGGACAAAGGCGTTGCCCAATGCCTGGATCTCGATCGCCGGACCGAGTCTGGCGGGCAGGACCAGCGGCTCGCCGCCCGGCTGGAAATCCCCGATCGCCAATTGAAGCTTGCGCAGCGGACGGATCAGCAGGCGATGGACCAACAGCCAGCTGATCATCCCGGCGATGATCCACATCAGCACCGGCAACAGGATCAGCAAGCGCTCGCTGGTGTTGATCGCGGGAACATGGGTTTCGGCGCGGACCATCAGCCGCCCCCGGCCGAGCTGGCGGGTGCTGACATGGATTTGCTCCGACGGCATCGGATTGCCGATCCGCGCGATCACCGGCAGCTCGGTCCGCCCGTCGCTCAACACCAGCATCTGGACATCACCCGAAGCGGCTTGCGCAGCGGCGCGGAGCTCCTCCCCGCTCAGCGTTCCGCTCGCCATTCCGCCGATCACCCCGACCCGGAAGTCGAGACTCTCGCCATCGGGCGCGATCCACAAGGCGATGTCGGCCGGTGCCACCAGTGGCGGATTGCCGCTCTCGCCAAGGTCGCCGACCGTGCACAGCGGCAGGCCGACTTGCGAACTGAGGTTGAACCGCCGCACCACCCCGGGCACGATCGCCAGCGTGCTCGCGGCACTGGCGCACGGGTCGGTCGGACTGTCGCGGAAGGCACCATTGGCGGCGATTCGCAACGCCAGCGCGTTGCGCGCGATCAGGCTGTCGATCGCACGCCCCGCATTGACGCTTTGTCCTTCGGCATTTTCAATGATCGCGCGATTGGCCTGCCGGATCCCGCTGTTGGCCAGCCACATCAGGGCCAGCCCGAGCGGCAGCAAGGCCGCGGTCAGGAACAGGATAAGCTTGGCTGCGGTCGGGAGCGCCGTAATCCGCTGCGACAATGACGAGGTCATGCCGCCGGGTCCGGGAAGACGGTTTTACTCGAGTTTTCCAAGCAAGGTGAGGAAATCGGCGGGGACATCCTCGCGCAGCGTATCGTTATAGACCGAGCGCAGCGCCCGCCCGACTTCGCCGCTCGATTTCCTGAATTTCCTGTCGCGTTTCTCGCGTGCATCGCCTTTTGCGACACCGCGATTTGCCCCGTCTCCGCTCGCTTCCGGTTCGTCGCTGCCACTCAACCTCTCAACCCCCCACGCGCAGCATTCGCGCGCCTCACGAGCAAAAACTATTACGCATCAACTACAGCGATCAGCGCGACAAATCCTGAGGATCCGCGCTGTATCGCTCGCTCTGCCTCGCGGCCAATCCATCCGGCAGACCGACACCAGGCGAATAAGGAAACCAAATCGCGCCGCGTTTGTTCCGAACTTCGGCGAACATAAAATATGCGCGGGTTTGGTGACAAGCCTCGCTTCATGGCAGGACTTGCCTTAAGCCGGGTGCGCTCCCACAAAGGGTGTTATCCCCAACGAATTGGAGTGCCGTGGTTTATGTCGCTTGGTCAGGAACTCGCTCCGCACCTGCCGTTCTTGCGCCGCTATGCGCGCGCTTTGACCGGGAGCCAGGCCCACGGCGATGCGTTTGTCCGCGCCGCGCTGGAGGCGATTATCGCTTCGCCCGAAAGCTTCCCGCGCGAGGTCGATCCGCGGCTCGGGCTTTACCGCACGTTTCACGCGATCTGGTCGACCGCCAATATCGAGGAAGGCGAGGAGCCTTCGACGAATTTCGGCGGGCATGAAGGGATTGCCCAGGCGCGCCTGTCGCGGATCACCCCCTTGTCGCGCCAGGCGCTGCTGCTGACCTCGCTCGAGGGCTTTTCGTCCGACGACACCGCTTATCTGATCGGCGCGACCCCGGCCGATGTCGATTCACTGGTCGCCGAGGCGATCGAGGAAATCGAGCGCCAGACGCTCACCGACGTGCTGATCATCGAGGATGAACCGATTATCGCGATGGATATCGAAACCATCGTCCGCGACCTTGGCCACAATGTCACCGGCGTCGCCGTCACCCGCGCCGAAGCACTGGCCCAGGCGCGCTCTTCGCCTCCGGGGCTGGTCCTGGCCGATATCCAGCTCGCCGACGATTCCTCGGGGATCGACGCGGTCAAGGACATCCTCGCCGAATTCTCGGTCCCGGTGATCTTCATCACCGCCTTCCCCGAACGCCTGCTGACCGGAACCCGGCCCGAGCCGACCTTCCTGATCACCAAGCCGTTCCAGCGTTCGACGGTCAAGGCAGCGATCGCTCAGGCGTTATTCTTTGACGCGGCGACCGTACCGGCCGCCTGACCGCGCGACGGGAACACCCCGGCCGGAGCTTCGTTGGCGACATGTAACAATCCGGGACATGCCATGGCCGACGACGCACCCCAACATCTGACCACGACCGAAGCCCGCGGTGGCGTAACGCCGCATGTCACGCGCTATGTGCTCGGGGTCAGCCTCATCCTGATTATAGTCATTTTCGCGGTCATATTGTTGTTGGCGGGCTGACACTGTATATTGTTATGGGTCAGTCAGGTTTCGCGGATCTTGTCGCGGCTGGCGGGCGTAAAGCGGGTGGGTCGTAAGTGATCGACGACGAAGACGATGATGACGCGATCGAGGTGGTGCGCCCTGACCCGGTGCCGCTGCCGGATGATGAGTTCAAGGAACATCTCGCCGCAGTGATCCCGCATTTGCGCGCGTTCGGTCGCTCGCTCTCGGGCAGCCGCGACCTCGCCGACGATCTGGTCCAGGAGACGCTGCTCAAAGCATGGGCGGCACGCAAGCGCTTCCAGGCCGGGACCAACATGCGCGCCTGGACCTTCATCATCCTGCGCAACCTGTTCCTCAGCCAGATGCGCCGCGCGCGTTTCAAGGGCGAATGGGACGATGTCACCGCCGCCAAGATCCTTGCCGCCCCGGCCAACCAGGACAAGCATGTCGAGCTTGGCGACATGCAGCGGGCGCTGATGCATCTGCCCCAGCCGCAGCGCGAGGCACTGATTCTGGTCGGCGCGGGCGGCTTCGCTTATGAGGAAGCGGCCGAGATTTGCGGCTGCGCGGTGGGCACGATCAAGAGCCGGGTGGCGCGCGGTCGGGTCGCGCTCGAAGCGCTGCTGACCGGCGGCAAGCTGCCGTCACGCCGTCAGCACAAGACCGACCCCAATCAGACCGCGCTGCAAAATATCATGGGACAGGTCGACAGCCTCAGCCGCGACCGCTGAGGCTTAG
>JANPMU010000132.1:0-10019 GCA_031427095.1 Sphingomonas sp. | reverse complement strand
CGCCGGCTGGTTGCTGCGCTATGCCCATGCCAACGGGGCGAGCTTCTTCTTCATCGTGGTCTACATCCACATCTTCCGCGGGCTGTTCTACGGCAGCTACAAGGCACCGCGCGAACTGGTGTGGATGCTCGGGCTGGTGATCTATCTGCTGATGATGGCGACCGCGTTCCTCGGCTATGTGCTGCCGTGGGGGCAGATGAGCTATTGGGGCGCGCAGGTCATCACCGGCTTCTTCAGCGCTTTCCCATTGGTCGGCGAGCCGATCCGGGTGTGGCTGCTGGGCGGATACGCACCCGATCAGGCGACGATCACGCGGTTCTTCTCGCTGCATTATCTGCTGCCGTTCGTGATCGCGGCGGTGATTATCCTGCACATCTGGTCGCTGCATCTGCCCGGCTCGAACAATCCGACCGGGGTCGATGTGAAGGACGAACAGGACACTTTGCCGTTCCACCCATTTTATACCGCCAAGGATGGCTTTGGATTGGGCGTGTTCCTGATCCTGTTTAGCGCGGTGCTGTTCTTCGCCCCCAACGCGCTTGGTCACGCCGACAATTACATCCCGGCCAACCCGCTCGCGACGCCCGCGCACATCGTTCCCGAATGGTATTTCTGGCCGTTCTACGCGATCCTGCGCGCGTTCACGGTCGATTTCATCCTGCCCGCCAAGCTGTGGGGCGTGCTGGCGATGTTCGGCGCGATTCTGTTGCTGTTCTTCCTGCCGTGGCTCGACCGCTCGCCGGTCCGCTCGGGCAATTACCGCCCGGTGTTCAAGGTCTTCTTCTGGATCCTGTGCATCGACGTGGTGATATTGGGCTATTGCGGCGGGTCTCCGGCCGAGCCGCTTTATGTCGCGCTGAGCCAGCTCGCCGCGGCCTATTATTTCGCGCATTTCCTGATCATCCTGCCGCTCATTTCGAAATTCGAGCGGACATTGCCATTGCCGTCGTCGATCTCGACATCGGTGCTGCATGGCGAGAAGCAGGAAAGCGCACCTTATGGGCTCGCCACCAGCGCGCCCGCAGCGACGACACAAGGGGCTTAAGCGGTCATGGTCCGGATCATCGCATTTTTCGTCGGCGTGGGTTTTGTCGGGGTGCTGTTGCTGTCGCTGGTCATCGGTGTGGTCAACACCATCCAGGAGCCGACCGCGCCGACCGCCGAGCATGAATTTCACCGCGAGGCCGAGCCGTTGGCGCTGGCCAGCGACGGACCCTTCGGCAAGTTCGACCGCGCCCAGCTCCAGCGCGGGTTCCAAGTTTACAAGGAAGTGTGCGCGGCGTGCCACAGCCTGCATCTGGTCGCGTTCCACGATCTCGAGCAGCTTGGTTATTCGGAGGCCGAGGTCAAGGCGATCGCCAATCAGTGGGCGACCGAGGTACCGTCGATCAACCCCGAGACCGGTGAGCCGGCGACGCGCAAGGCGATCCCCGCAGACCGCTTCCCGAGCCCCTATGCCAACGAAACGGCGGGACGCGCGGCGAACAATAATGCGCTGCCGCCCGATCTGTCGCTGATCACCAAGGCGCGCGAGGGCGGTGCGCCCTACGTTCACGCGCTGCTGACCGGCTATTCAGAGCAGCCCGCCGAACTGCTCAAGAAATTCCCCGACGCCAAGACCCCCGAGGGGCTATATTACAACCGCTATTTCGCCAATTTGAACATTGCCATGCCACCGCCGCTGTCGAGCGACGGGCAGGTGACCTATGCCGACGGGACAAAGTCGACGGTCGATCAGGTGTCGAAGGATATCTCCGCCTTCCTGGTGTGGACCGCCGAGCCCAAGCTCGAGAATCGCCATGCGGCGGGACTCGCGGTGCTGGTGTTCCTGCTGTTCGGGACAGTGCTCGCATATATGGCCTATCAGAACATCTGGGCCGAGGCGAAGCGCAAGGTCGCACCGGTCGGCCCGCTCGATCCGACCAACATGGCCAAGCGCAACCGCGCAAGCAGCAAGGCGGGGATCGACGGCTGAGGGAGTCGCCCTCACCCGCCACCGAAAAGCCATGCCAAAGGGCCGGGCATTTTCTGTGGCGGCGCTCCCGGGGGAGAAAGCTCAGGAAATCGGCCGCCGCCGCATCATCACGATCGAGGTGTAGCGCATGACTTCGACATCGTCCTGATTGGTGACGATGGTGCGGGTGCGGGTGGTGCCGATTTCGGGCTTCGAACGCGACGGGGTCTTGTCGACGATGGTTCCGCGCACGCTGATCGTGTCGCCGGGGTAGACCGGTTTGAGCCAGCGCAATTCGTCGATCCCGGGTGAGCCCAGGCTGGCCTGTTCGTGTTCGCTGAAGTAAGCGACGATCACCTTCATGGTCATCGCCGTGGTGTGCCAGCCGCTGGCCGCGATCCGCCCGAAGTGGGTTTTTGCTGCGGCCTCGTCGCTGAGGTGGAACGGCTGCGGGTCATATTTACGCGCGAATTCGAGCACTTCCTCGCGCGTGACGGCATAGCTGCCGAAGCGGGTTTCGGCGCCGATTTCCACATCTTCCCAATAGATCATTGCGGTGACCTTTTCCCCGGCGGGCGTGTCAGACGTTGAACTTGAAGTGGAGGACGTCGCCGTCAGCCACGACATAGTCCTTGCCCTCCTGGCGAAGCTTGCCAGCGTCGCGCGCGCCAGCTTCGCCGTTGAGCGCGATATAGTCGGCAAAGGCGATGGTTTCGGAGCGGATGAAACCGCGCTCGAAGTCGGAGTGGATTTCGCCCGCCGCCTGCGGTGCCTTCGAGCCGACCTCGACCGTCCAGGCGCGCGCTTCCTTGGGGCCGACGGTGAAGAAGGTGATCAGGTGGAGCAGGTCATAGCCTGAGCGGATGACGCGGGCGAGACCGGTCTCGTCGAGCCCCATCTCGCCGAGGAACAGCATCCGCTCGTCCATGTCCATAGCGACCAGCTCGGACTCGATCGCGGCCGAGACGACGACGGCGTTGGCGCCTTCGGCCCTGGCCTTTTCGAACACGCGCGCCGACATGGCGTTGCCGGCGGCGGCATCTTCCTCGTTGACGTTGCAGACGTAGAGGACCGGCTTGGCGGTGATCAGCTGAGCCAAAGCGAACAGGCGCTGCTCCTCCTCGTCGCGGGGGACGGTGAGACGCGCGGGCTTGCCCTCGCGCAGGAGTTCGAGCGCCTGGCCGAGGACCGCGGCGGCGATCTTCGATTCCTTGTCGCCCTGCGCGCCGCGCTTGACGAGGTTGGGGACGCGTTTTTCGAGGCTTTCGAGGTCGGACAGCAGGAGTTCGGTCTCGACCGTCTCGGCGTCGGCGATCGGATCGACGCGGTTCTCGACATGCTGGATATCGTCATTCTCGAAGCAGCGCAGGACGTGGACGATCGCGTCGACCTCGCGGATATTGCCGAGGAACTGGTTGCCGAGGCCCTCGCCCTGCGACGCGCCCTTCACCAGTCCGGCGATGTCGACAAAGCCCAATTGGGTCGGAATGATCCTGGCCGATCCGGCGATCGCCGCGAGCTGGTCGAGGCGCGGGTCGGGGACCGCGACCTGGCCGACGTTGGGCTCGATCGTGCAGAACGGATAATTCGCCGCCTGCGCTGCCTGAGTTTCGGTCAGCGCGTTGAAAAGCGTCGATTTGCCGACGTTCGGCAAGCCGACAATGCCGCAGCGGAATCCCATGGGTTCAGTCTTTCGATTGGAGTTTGGGCGGCCTTAGCCGTGCTTCACGCGAAATTGAAGCGGATGCGCAGCCGATGTTTTCCTTGCTCTCGTCAACCAACGCTCGTTACGTTCATTGTTGAAGGGAGCGCGCCCAATTGTCGGAAATATTCCTTTCTTACGCGCGATCCACGGAAAAACAGGCGCAGCAGGTGGCCGACGCGCTGCGATCGCTGGGTTATGGCGTCTGGCGCGACAACGAACTGCCGGCGCACCGCGCGTACAGCGAGGTCATCGAGGAGCGGCTCAAGGCGGCCAAGGCGGTTGTGGTGATCTGGTCAGCGGATGCCGTGAAATCGCAATGGGTGCGGGCCGAGGCGGATGCGGGACGCGAGGCCGGAACTCTCGTCCAGATCAGCATCGACGGGACGATTCCGCCGATGCCCTTCAATCAGATCCAATGTGCCGACCTGGCAGGCTGGACAGGCAGCGACAGTGCACCGGGTTGGCGCAAGGTCGAAGATAGTGTCACCACCCTGATCGGGGCCGCAGCGACGACCCTGGGCCGTGATGCGTTGAAAATACCCGCTTCGCGCAAGCTTTCCATCTGCGTGTTGCCGTTCGCCAACATGAGCGGCGATGCCGAGCAGGAGTATTTCAGCGACGGGATCAGTGAGGACATAACCACGGACCTCAGCAATATCTCGGCGCTCTACGTGGTCGCCCGTAACACGGCCTTCACCTTCAAGGGCAAAGCGGTCGACATCGCGAATGTGGTGCGTCAGCTGAACGTTAGCCATGTGTTGGAAGGCAGTGTGCGCAAGTCGGGCAATCGCGTGAGGATCAGCGCTCAGCTGATTGACGGCATGACCGGTGATCATCTGTGGGCTGAACGCTATGACCGCGACCTGACCGACATTTTCGCCATTCAGGACGAGATTTCCAAGGCGATCGTGGCAGCGCTGAAGCTGAGACTGCTCCCCATGGAAAAGAAAGCGATCGAAAATCGCGGCACGATCAGCGCGGACGCCTATAATCTCTATCTGATGGCGCGCCAATATTGGGTAACCGGCAATCACGGCGATGGCCGCCGCGAGGAACGCGTCGTGCGCATCTGTCAGCGTGCGGTGGCGATCGACCCGAACTACGCACGGGCATGGGCACTCATGGCGCTTGCGCAAGTCGGATTGCGATACGCGTTCGGGATGCGGGATGAAGACGGGATCGTCGCTGCAGAAAGAGCGCTGTCGATCGATCCAAACATCGCCGAGGCCCATTCCGTCAAAGCTCGCAATTTCTCCGAGCAGGGTCGTCACGACGAAGCCAATGCCGAAATTGAGATCGCGCTCTGCCTCGATCCCGATTCCTGGGAAGTGAACAGAGAAGCCGGCAAGCTTTTCCTGGATCAGCGGCGGCTAACAGATGCCGCGTTCCATTACGATAAAGCGGTTCAGCTCATTGAAACGGATTTTCACAGCTGGGGAATGCTCGTGTCTTGCTACCAGGCGTTGGGTAATGTGGAAGGCGTGAGCCGCGGAGCTGAAATGATGTTCGCGCAGGCCGAGCGAGTGCTGAAGGAGGATCCGAGCAACGGGGCTGCCCTCGGAATCGGCGCGGGTGGCCTGGCCATCCAGGGCCATGTCGAGCGCGCCAAGGAATGGATCGAGCGAGCATTGCTGATCGATCCCGACAACCTCACCACGCGCTACAATTTTGCCTGCGTCCTCGCGGTCTTTTTGAATGAGCGAGAGGCGGCTCTTGATCTCCTGGAACGGGTTTTTGCGGAGGGCAGCTCGACGCTCATCAATCGCGCCAAGATTGATCCGGATTTGGATGGCGTTCGTGACGACTCTCGCTTCAAGGCGATGTTGGATGGAGGATGCGCGCGATTGGTTGCAGCCGGGGAGAGTCGAGGGACTACGGTCGCTTAGGCGAAATTGAAGCTGATGCTGAGGCGGTCGGTTTTGGCGGTGCCGGGGAGGACTTCGTGCCTCAGCCAGCTTTCCCACAGGATGAGCAGGCCGGGGCGCGGCGCGATGCTGACGAAGCTCTGCAAATCCTCGGGGGCGTCATCGCGGCGGGGCGGAGCGGCCATCATCAGCCCCAGGCGGGGGTCTTCGAAGCGGATCGCGCCGCTGCCGGATGGGGCCTCGACGTAGAGCGTCCCCGAGATGCTGCTGTGCGGGTGGATATGCGCGGTGTGATGACCGCCGGGTTTCAACACATTGACCCAGATGCTGTCGAGCTTTGGCTTGCGGGGCGTGTCGAAGGCGCATTCCGCGGCGAAGGTGGCGGCGTGGCGGGTCAGGGCCTTGGCAAGGTCGGCGAAGGCCGGGTCGCGGCGGGGCAGGTCGTTGAGCGAGGCGTAGCTGGTATAGCCCTTATAGCCCTTGTCGCGGCTCCAGCGGCGGCCCGCGCGGTCGTCGATGGCCAGCGTGCGGATCGAATGCGCGAGGTCGGCGATCAGCGCGTCGTCGCCAAGCTCGGCTTGGTAGAGGCGGGTGGCGAACAGGGTGCGCAGGGTCATTCGCCGTTCGTCCGCATCGCGACATCGTTCATGAAGCGGACCTCGTCGCCCGCCGCCAGCCATTCGGCCTCTGCAGCGATCGCGCCGAGGAGGTCGCTCAACGGGTCGAGCTCGGCCTTGGCGTAATTGCCCAGCACGTAGGGGGTGACGCGATCCTTGTGGCCGGGGTGGCCGATGCCGATGCGAACCCGGGTGAAATCGGGTCCGAGGTGCGAGTCGATCGAGCGCAGGCCGTTGTGGCCGGCGGTGCCGCCGCCCTGCTTGACCTTCAATTTCATCGGGGCGAGGTCGAGTTCGTCGTGGAATACGGTCAGCGCGTCCAGCTCGAGCTTGTAGAAATGCAATGCCGCCGCGACTGCGGCGCCGCTGTCATTCATGAAGGTCTGGGGCTTGAGCAGGAGCAGGCGCTGGTCGCCGATGCGGCCTTCGGAGGCGAGGCTTTTGAACTTCTTCTGCCACGCGGGGAAATCATGGGTCGCGGCGATCGTGTCGAGCGCCATGAACCCGACATTGTGGCGGTGGAGCGCATAGGATGCGCCGGGATTGCCGAGCCCCGCCCAGATCTGCATTCGCTCCCCCACCGCTCAATCCCCTCCCCCGAAGGGGAGGGGAGCTATTCAGGCGTCGTCGCCGCCTTCGGCAGCGTCACCGGCGGCGTCTTCAGCCGTGGTCGGGACATCCGACGCTTCAGGCGCATCATCGGTATCGCCTTCGGTCGACTTCATCGCGGACGGAGCAACCAGAGTCGCGATGGTGTAATCGCGGTCGTCGATCGCCGACTTCGAACCCTTCGGCAGATTGACCGACGAAATGTGGATCGAATCGCCAATATCGAGCCCGTCGAGCGAAATGAGGATCTGCTCGGGGATTTCGGACGCGTTGCAGATCAGCTCGAGATCGTGGCGGACGATGTTGAGAACGCCGCCGCGCTTGATCCCCGGCGAGGTTTCCTCGTCGGTGAAGTGAACCGGCACGTTGACGTTGACCTGGCTATGCTCACCGATGCGGAGGAAATCGACGTGGATCGGGCGGCTCGACACCGGGTGGAACTGGACGTCCTTGGGGAGCGTGCGGTTCGACTTGCCCTTGAGATCGACCATGATCACGCTGTTCATGAAATGCCCGGTCGAGAGCATCTTCGTCAGCAATTTTTCCTCGACATGAAAAGACAGCGGCTCTTTCTTGTCGCCATAGATCACGCAGGGCACCCGGCCGTCGCGACGCAGTGCACGGGAGGCTCCCTTGCCAGCCCGTTCGCGCGTCTCAGCGGGCAGCGTCAGCTGTTCGCTCATTGGAATATTCCTTTAGCTAGTGATGCCCCCCACGCCTCCAGGGATGACCATGGGTCGGGCAAGCGCGCGCCTATATGGAAAAGAGCCGCTCGAGGCAAGCGCAAGCGGGGCAATTCCGCTTTATTGCAGGCGTTCGGTGCGCAGTCCCTTGCGGGCGAGTTCGCGCTGGAGCGACTGATCGCCGGCGAGGTGACCGGCGCCGACCGCGACCATCACCGTGCCGGGCTGGCCAAGACGTTGCTGGACCCAGCCGGCCCATTGCGCATTGCGGCGGGCGAGGAGGACATCGAGCAATTCGGGCGAGCTGCCCATGTCCTCGTTGAAGCTTTTGGCGATGGCATCGACGTCGCCGCGTGCCCACGCCTTGAGCATCAGGTCGAACTGGGCCCGTGCGCCGGCCGGCTCGTCGACCGCGCCTTCGAGCAGGACGCGCTGCGCGGATTCGGACAATTGGTCGAAAAAGCTCAATTGCTGGCTGTTGGTTTCAAGCTGCCCGATCGGCTTGCTGGCGGCGGCGAAGGCCTTGCGCAGCGTGGTCTCGACCCCGTCGCTGCCATTGATTCCGAGCGATTGGAACTGCACCCCGAGCAGCGAGAATGCCGCCGCCCAGGTTTCCATCCGGTCGAACAGGGCCGGCGGCAGGCCCGACTTGGCGATGGCCGCGGACAAAGCGGCGCGGCGCCCGGCGGGGACGCGGTCGAGGATCGGCGGGAGCCCGTCGCGCAGGCCCACCCGGGCAAGTTCGGCGACCAGCGCCTGGGGGTTGGATTCATCGATCATTGTTTCAACGATCAGCCCGTCGGATCTGGCCAAAGCCTGATCGATCGCCGGGGTCCGCCAGACGTAGTTGGGCGGAAGCAGATGGATCGTCCCGAATAGATAGATAATAGTGTCGGCATCGGACACGCGCCACAGCGCCGGGCGCGGGGTTGCGGACGCGGACGGAACAGCGGGAGCGGGGGTGCAGCCGGCCAGCGCGGCGAGCCCGATGGTCGCCATTGCGCGCCGCAGCCAGTGGATCATTCGCATCCGTTTCACCTTCATTCCCATCCTGTTGGCGCCCGATGTAGGGAGCCGGTGGCTGAAGGTCCACTTGCCGCCGACGAAAGGTTGCGCCAAAGCCGCGCCCATCCGCAACGCGACACCATGACGGACTTCACGCCTTGGCCTTGAGTTTCCAGGACCTGATTTTGACGCTGCACCAATATTGGAGCGCGCGCGGCTGCCTGATCCTCCAGCCTTATGACATGGAAATGGGGGCGGGGACGTTCCACCCGGCGACGGTGTTGCGTGCGCTTGGCCCCGACCCGTGGAAATGCGCTTATGTCCAGCCGTGCCGCCGCCCGACCGACGGCAGATACGGCGAAAACCCCAACCGGCTGGGCCATTATTACCAGTATCAGGTGATGCTCAAACCGAGCCCGGCGGACTTGCAGGCGCTCTATCTCGGCAGCCTCGATGCGATCGGGATCGACCCGCTGAAGCACGACATCCGGTTCGTCGAGGATGATTGGGAAAGCCCGACCCTGGGCGCGTGGGGGCTCGGCTGGGAAGTGTGGTGCGACGGGATGGAAGTGACCCAGTTCACTTACTTTCAGCAAATCGGCGGGTTTGACTGCAAGCCGGTCGCCGGGGAGCTGACCTACGGGCTTGAGCGATTGGCGATGTATATCCAGGGCAAGGACAATGTGTTCGACCTCGCGTTCAACGATGAGGGGGTGACCTACGGCGACGTGTTCCTCGACAATGAGCGCCAGATGTCGAAGTGGAATTTCGAGGTGGCGGACACCGAAGGCTTGTTCGCGCTGTTCAAACTAGCGGCGACGGAGGCCGAGAACAGCCTGGCCGCAGGCGTGCCGATCGCGGCCTATGAGCAGGCGATCAAGGCGAGCCACATCTTCAACACGCTGCAGGCGCGCGGGGTGATCTCGGTCGCCGAGCGGCAGGCCTATATCGGCCGCGTCCGCGACCTCGCCAAGGGCGCGTGCGGGGCGTGGATGGACCTCCTCTCCCAGCGGGAGAGGAAGGAGCCCGCCGCGAAGCGGTGGGAAGGTGAGGGCGATCAGCGGTCATCCTCACCCCGCTCGCCTTTGGCGAGTCGACCCTCTCCCAAGGGAGAGGGTTTTTGAGCGATTTTCTGCTTGAACTATTGTCGGAGGAAATTCCGGCGCGGATGCAGGCGCGCGCGCGGGCCGATCTGGAGCGATTGTTCGGCGCGGAATTGGCCAAGGCGGGGATGAGCGCGAGCTCGGTCGAAAGCTTTGCGACGCCGCGGCGGCTGGCGCTGATCGCGCGCGGTCTGCCGCTGGCGACCGAGGCATTGTTCGAAGAGGTTAAGGGACCGCGCAGCAACGCCCCGCCGCAAGCGCTCGAGGGATTCCTGCGCAAGACCGGGCTGGCGCGCGAACAGCTCGTCGACCGTGACGGAGTCTTTTTTGCAATCATCGAAAAGGAAGGCCGACCGACCGCACAACTGCTCGGGCAAGCGGTCGAGGCGATCGTTCGCAATTTTCCGTGGCCCAAATCGATGCGCTGGGGCGCGGCGTCGGCGAGTATGGCCAGCTTGCGCTGGGTGCGGCCGCTGCA
>JANPMU010000131.1:0-1587 GCA_031427095.1 Sphingomonas sp. | reverse complement strand
TCGCTCGGGCCGCTGGAGCGCACACTGATCGAGCTGGGCGTCGCAGTGTCCGTCACTTCTTTGGATCGAAGCGCCATCGACCAGGCGATTGTGGCAGCCCTCGAGGCGGGCGCCAATGCTGGTCAGCTCCAGGAGATTGTGTCGCTGGTTTCGGGACTTGGCGTACATTCGCTGATGGCGAGTGCAACCGCCATCGTCAGGGCCGCCGCTGATCGAGGGCAGGATTTTTCGCAGCCGCTGGACATGACGCAGCAGTGCCTGTGGAACCTATATGTCGGTGATGACGCGTATTGGACCGAATTCGACAAAGCCGTCCCGGGCTTTCTCGACGCTCTGGTCCGCCTGTCGCCGGATCAATTCGAAGCCTTTTTCATCTATTGCGCCGTACCATGGAAGAGCGGTTCGGTTCGAGCGCGGACCAAGGAATTGACGGCACTGGCCTGTGACGCGACGCCCGCTCATCGCTTCCTTCCCGGCTTCCTGCTTCATCTCGACAATGCGATCGCGGTGGGCGTCGGCCGCCGGGCGATCATGGAAACGTTAGAAATCGCTGCCTCAGCGCCACCGCACCAAGGCATGCGCTAGCCGTTTGAATCACTGCCTCGGAGCAGAGTTTGGCGGCCCAGACGCTTGCCTTAGAGTCTGTTCAGTTGCGCTGAATCGGCCCCGGCCCGCGCCCCCACCCGGCCTCCCATAGAATATTCTGATCGGGAGGCCGGATAAGGGAGCGGGCCGGTGCCGTTTAACTGAAACAGATTCTAAGGGATCCATTCCAGCTGGACATTTTCGACGGCGGCGACGATGCCGCCATGATAGATTGGCGACGTACCCGGCTTCAGCCGGAAGTCCGGGATTCGCTTCATCCACTCTTCGACCGTCACCAAGACCTCAAGCCGCGCGAGATGGAGTCCGACGCACCGATGTGGCCCCGCGCCAAAGGTCGAATGCGAGCTGCCCTTGCGGCCGAAATCGAGTTTCCACGGATCGGGATTGAGCGACTCATCCAGGCCATGAAGCGAAGTTGGCAGCAGGATCATCTCGCCGCGTTTCAGATGAACCCCGCGATACTCCTGGTCCTTGGCAACCATTCGCGCCTCCGACACGACCGGGAAACGGCGGAACAGTTCATCGACGCGCCTGCCCAGCCTGCGAGGATCCTCGCGCAGCGCCGCCAGCTCTTCCGGGCGTCGGCCAAGGTAGATCATGAAGAAGCTGAGAAAATTGACCACCGTATCGAGCCCGGCGAGCAACAGCAGCGCGATCATCCCGAGTGCTTTGTCGTCGGGCATCGGCTGACCGTTGACCTCGCTGTTGAGAACCTGCGTGATCATGTCGTCGCCGCTGCCGCCGCGCCGCGCCGCGATGATCGGTTCGAGGTAGCGGAAAAATCCCTGGTTGGCGGCCTCGAGCGCCGCGCCCTGTTCCTGCGGGGTCGATCCTTCGGGGCGGGTCATCGACGCCGCGAACTTTGACAGCAGCGGCACGTCTTCCATCGGCAGGTCGGCCATCGTCATGAACACATTGACCGGGAAAATAGCGGAATATTCGGCGGCGAAGTCGCAATGGCCGCGGTCCGCGAATTTGGCG
>JANPMU010000130.1:0-2090 GCA_031427095.1 Sphingomonas sp. | reverse complement strand
TCATTTTCCGGGGCATGAGGCCGAGGCCTATCATATCGCCGAGGACCAGCTGTATCTGGCCGGAACCGGCGAGATCGCGCTGACCTCGCTCCATTCGGGCGAGATTTTGGAGCGCGACAAGCTGCCGATCCTCTACGCCGGGCTTTCGCCGTGCTTCCGTCGCGAAGCGGGCAGCGCGGGGCGGGACGTGCGCGGGCTGCTGCGCGTCCACCAGTTTTTGAAGGTCGAAGCCTATGTCATTTGCGAGAATGATGAGGCGCTGTCGGCCCAATGGCACGCGAAACTGCTGGCACTGGCCGAGCAATTGCTCACGCTGCTCGAAATCCCCTACCAGGTGATCGAGACCTCGACCGGCGACATGGGGCTGGGCAAGTTTCGCATGAACGACATCGAAAGCTGGGTGCCGAGCCTTGAGAAATATCGCGAGACGCACAGCTGTTCGACGCTGCACGAATGGCAGGCGCGCCGCGCCAACCTTCGCTATCGCGACGCCGAGGGCAAGGTGCGCTTCGTCCACACACTCAACAATACCGCGCTGGCGAGCCCAAGAATCCTCGTGCCGCTGCTCGAGAACCACCAGACCGAGGACGGGCGGGTACGCCTGCCCAAGGCGATCCGCGGGCTGATGGGCGGGGATGAATTTCTTTAGGGAACGTCACCCCGGGCTTGACCCGGGGCCCACCTTCCTTGCGGCGATAGAAGAAAAGGTGGATCCCGGGTCAAGCCTGTCCTGAGTAAGTCGAAGGGCCCGGGATGACGAAAGGGAAGCAATGCCCAACTCCTCCCCCGATCCCGACGACGATCTCCCGCCGCCGGGGTGGAAGCGGTTTGCCGAGGGCGTGTGGCTGCTTGCGCGGGCGTGGCGCGGGTTCGGACATTTGCGGCCGCGTGGACCCGAAGGCGCGCCGCCGGCCCTGGTCATTCCCGGTTTCCTCGCCAACGACCGCACGACGATGGAATTGCGCCGCGCGCTTGCGGCAAAGGGATGGCGGGTGCATCCGTGGGGGCTCGGCTGGAATTTGGGCGCGAAGCGCGACACGATCGAAGCGCTTGTAGAGCGGCTCGACACGATTCCCGATCCGCGGCCGGTGCTGGTCGTCGGATGGAGCCTGGGTGGGGTCTATGCGCGCGAGCTGGCACGCGCGGTTCCGCATCGGGTGCGCGCGGTGGTGACCTTGGGCTCGCCTTTTTCGGGCGACCCCAAAGCGAATAATGTCTGGCGGCTATATGAATGGGTGACGGGACATAAGGTCGACAATCCGCCGATCCCGCTCAGTTCAACCAAGCCGCCGGTGCCGACGCTGGCGATCTGGTCGCGGCGCGACGGGATCGTCGCGCCGGGCGCAGCGCGCGGTTTGGCGCATGAAAGTGACCGCGCGGTCGAGCTGCGCTGCCGCCACATGGCGTTCGGAGTGTCGCGGCGGACGGCGGACCAGGTGGTGCGCGAAATCGACAGTTTCCTGAAAAATCACGCTTAATCTGGCCGGATTATTGTTTCGGTAATGAAAAGACCCCATTGTAGGGGGTATGAAAGTGGAGCGGATCCAGGCAGCCGGTATTGGCGGCATGATTCACCCCGATGACCTCGCGCCGTCGGGCTGGCTCCGCGTTCGCGAGCTCGCCTGGCATCTCCCGCGGTTCCTCTCGGGGCTTGGACCGCTCGGGCCGCGCGGGCCCGAGAATGGGCCACCTGCGCTGGTCCTGCCCGGATTCCTCGCCACCGACCGGACGACGATGGAGCTCCGCCGGGCACTCGCTTATGCCGGCTGGCGGGTTTATCCTTGGGGCCTGGGGTTGAACCTTGGCGCCAAGGCCGACACGCTGATTACGCTGGGGCAGCGGCTCGAAGCGATCTACGATGGGCGCCCCGTGCTTCTCGTCGGCTGGAGCCTCGGCGGCATGTTCGCCCGCGAGCTCGCGCGGGTGCAGCCCGACAAGGTGCGCGCGGTGGTGACGCTGGGTTCGCCTTTCTCGGGCAACCTCAAGACCAATACCAACATGCGCGAATTCTATGAGCGGGTCGCGGGCCATGACGTCGATTTTCCGCCCTTCCCGAGGAGCGCGGACAAGCCCCCGGTCCCGACCCTGGC
>JANPMU010000129.1:0-12040 GCA_031427095.1 Sphingomonas sp. | reverse complement strand
GATCCGGCGCTGGTCGAAGCGCTGGCGCTGGGCGGCGCGCTTGATCCCGCGCTTGCCGTCAGCGGGCGCAGGGCGTCGATCGAGCGCGTTGCCGCCTGGCTCGGCGCGGGCGATCTCGAAGCGAAATGGTCGGGTGAGATCGCCGAAAGCGGCGGCTATGTGCTCAGGCGCGCGTGGCGCGGCGTGACCGACGTGCTGCTGGTCGAGCCCGCCTTCCTGGGCTCGGTCGAGGCGCGCAAGCTCCACAGCCTCGCCGCCGAACAGCTCGACGCTTATGCGAAGCCGTCGGTGCTCAAGACAATGCGCAAGTCGGTGCCGACAACTCCGCAACCGCTCGTCCCGAGCGAAGTCGAGGGGCGTGATGAAGAGGATTCGATTGCGGAAGAAACCGAAACGAAGGGCAAGCTGATCCCGATCACCCGACCGTCCGAATTGCTCGAAGCGGTCCTCGCCGCCGGCCGCCGCGGGCTGTCGATCCAGCGCTACAAGGGTCTCGGCGAAATGAATGCCGAGCAATTATGGGAAACCACCCTCGATCCTTCCAATCGCACGTTGCTCCGGGTCGAAGTCCCCCAGGCCGACGTCGCCGACGAAATCTTCACCCGCCTGATGGGCGACGTCGTCGAACCCCGCCGCGAATTCATCCAGCAAAACGCCCTGAGCGTGGCCAATCTCGACATTTGAGGAACCCGAAGATGCGGGCGCGTTGGGCGGTGCGGTGAGCGTTCGCCCGACCATCACCGTCGCGTCGTACAATATGCGCAAGGCGATCGGCACTGACCGGCGGCGCATGCCCGGCCGGGTGCTCGACGTGATCAACGAGATCGATGCCGACGTCATCGCGCTGCAGGAGGCCGACAAGCGCTTCGGCGGGCGCGGATCGGCGGTGCCGCACGACCTCATCAGCGGCAACAGCGGCTACAAGCCGGTGGTGTTCGGGGTCAGCCATTCGCGCATCCTCCAGCGCATCCCGTTCGGCCATCATGCCGAACGCCTGCTCCGCTTCGAAACGCGCAACATCGGCTGGCACGGCAATGCTTTGTTGGTGAAGAACCATGTCGAAATTCTCGATTTCGCCGCACTCGACTTGCCGACATTGGAGCCGCGCGGGGCGGTGCTCGCCGAGATCAAGGTCGGCGAGACCGAGCTTCGCGTGATCGGCATGCACCTCGACCTCAGCGGGCTGTGGCGGCGGCGGCAGATGCGCGCCATCCTCGATCATATCGCCCGGCGTCCACGGGTCATGCCGACGGTGCTGATGGGCGACACCAACGAATGGCGCGCGGCGGCGGGTTGCCTCAGGGATCTGGGCGACGGCTACCGCCTCGCCCCGACCGGCCCCAGCTTCCATTCGCGCCGCCCGGTCGCCGCGCTCGACCGGATCATCGTCGACACCGACCTGCGGATCGACGCGTCCGGGGTCCATCATAGCGAGGCGGCGCGGCGGGCGTCCGACCATTTGCCGGTGTGGGCGAGGCTGGGGGTATAATTCTGTTCGTCATCCCCGCGAAAGCGGGAGCCCGGCTTACACTGGCGCGGGTATGTTGATGGCGGTTCAGCGCCCGCCGATCGCTTTCTGCCGCCGCCGCTGGATCGAAGACCCGATCCCCATCGTTTCGCGATATTTGGCGACCGTGCGCCGGGCCAGTTCAAATCCCTCGGCCTTGAGCAGTTCGACCAAATTGTCGTCGCTGAGGATGTCGGTTTCCGCCGCGATCAACTGGCCGATCGCCGATTTGACCGCTTGCGCCGCCGCGCCGCCTTCGCCGGCCTCGTCGGCCCCGACCCCCGAGCCGAAGAAATATTTCAATTCGAACAATCCCCGCTCGCACAGCAGATATTTGTTGGAGGTGACGCGGCTGACGGTCGATTCATGGACTTCGACCGCCGCCGCGATTTCGCGCAGGGTGAGCGGCTTGAGGTGGCGCACTCCCTCGCGGAAGAAGGCGTCCTGCCGCTCGACAATCGCGCTCGCCACCTTGACGATCGTCCGCGCCCGCTGGTCGAGCGCCTTGATCAGCCACCCGGCGCTGGCCAGACATTCACTCAGCCATGCCTTCGACGCCTTGTCCTGGGGCCCGCGCTTCAGTTCCTGATGATAGCGGCGGTTGACGATCAATCGAGGCAGCGCCGCACTGTTGAGTTCGATCGCCCAGCCAACCCTCGTTTGGCGGACGAACAGGTCGGGGACAACGCTTTCGGATGGCGCTTCGGTGAAGCGGCAACCCGGCTTGGGGTCGTAGCCGCGAAGCTCGCGGACCATGTCGGCCAGATCCTCGTCATCGACTCCGCAAATCCGCTTCAGCGCCGCCATCTGTCCTCGCGCCAGCAAATCGAGATTGGCGATCAGCCGCGCCATTGCCGGGTCGTAGCGGTCCACCGCCTTGGCCTGCAGCGCAAGGCATTCGGCAAGACCGCGCGCCGCGATTCCGGGCGGATCGAGGTCCTGCACATGGCAAAGTGCAGCCTCGACCTCGGCCCGCGTCGCCCCCATCGCCTTCGCAATCTCGTCGAGCGAGGTGGTCAGATATCCCGTTTCCTCCAGCTCCTGGACGATCGCCATCGCGAGCATGACGTCGCGTCCGGACAGGCCGTGAAGCTGGCCGAGCAGATATTCGGTGAGTGAGCTTTGGTCCGCACTCAGCCGGTCGAAATCGAACGCCTCGTCGCTACCGCCGCTGCCTCCGCCGCTGCCCCCGCTACCGCCGCCAAGGTCGGACAGGCTGTCGGTGTCGAGCGCTGCTTCCCGCCAGTCGAGATCGAGCGGCTGGTCCTCGTTGCCGCCGAGACCAGCGATCAATTCATCGGAGCCGACAGGATCAGGCTCGGCATGGGAATCGACGGGCGGTGCTGCTGCGATGCTTTCATCGACGTCGTCGTCGGAACTGCTCGCCAGCAATGGGTTTTTGATCAGCTCCTCCGCGATGACCGCTTCGATTTCGACGTTGCTCAGCGCCAGCAGCTTGATCGCCTGCTGCAACTGCGCGGTCATCACCAGCGACTGGCTTTGACGAAGGTCGATGCGCGGGCCGAGGGCCATGGGTCAGCGCCTAGAGCGCGAAACTCTCGCCGAGATAAAGCCGGCGGACCTCATTGTCGGCGACGAGCGCTTCCGGGGTTCCCTGGAACAGCACCTGACCGTCGTAGATGATGCAGGCACGATCGACGATATCGAGCGTCTCGCGAACATTATGGTCGGTGATCAGCACGCCGATGTCGCGCTGCTTCAATTCCTTGACCAGGTCGCGAATGTCCGAGATCGAAATCGGGTCGATCCCCGCGAACGGCTCGTCGAGCAGCATGATCGAGGGCTCGGCGGCAAGTGCGCGGGCGATCTCGCAGCGCCGCCGCTCGCCTCCCGACAGCGCCATCGCCGATGATCTGCGTAAACCCACCAGTCCGAATTCGCCGAGCAATTGCTCGAGCCGGTCGTGCCGCGCGCCCCGGTCGGGCTCGGTCACTTCGAGTACCGCCAGGATATTCTGCTCGACCGTCAGTCCACGGAAAATGCTCGTTTCCTGCGGGAGATAGCCAAGCCCGAGGATCGCGCGCCGATACATCGGCAAGTCGGTGATATCCTGCCCGTCGAGCAGGATGCGACCGGCATCGGGCTTGACCAGCCCCATCACCGAGTAAAAGCAGGTCGTCTTGCCAGCGCCATTGGGCCCGAGCAGTCCGACCACCTCGCCGCGCGAGACGCTCAGCGAAACATCGTGGAGCACCGCGCGGCCGTCATAGGCCTTGGCGATCGAGCGGACCTCGAGTCCGCGGACCGTCGCCGCTTGCTCAGCCATTGGTCGCTCTAGAATTGTGGTGTCGTTCATCGCAGGCGGGTCAGTTCTTGCCGCGCTGCGGAACGGTGAAGCGGCCGGTCACGCGGCCTCCGCTTTGCCCGACCCCGGGGGCGCCTCCGTCGATCACGGCGCGACCGCTGTCGAGATCAATCACCAGCCGCGACCCGTTAATCCGCGATTCGCCGCGATCGAGCTGGACCGCTCCGATCAGCGTGATGAGCTTGCGATCGAGGTCGTAGATTCCGAAATCGCCGCGCGCCGTTTCCGACGGGCTGCGGACGACGACGCCGCCGCTGGCATCAAGCCGACGGATCTGGATTCCGCCGCCGCTCGAATAAGCGACAGTGAGCCGCGCCGCATCCAGCGCGAGCTCGGCCTGGCGAACCTTGACGTTGCCCGCGAACACCGCCCGGTCGGTGCGATCCTGCACTTCGATCCGGTCGGCGGCGACATCGATCGGCGCATTGCTGTTGTGGCCCTTGAGCGCGGAAGTTGCGCCCTGGGCATGGGCCAGTCCGGCCAGGCCCGCGATTGCGACGAGCGCTGCGATGGGAGTTTTGATACGCGACATGCTTCTCATCTGACCGCCCCTTGCACGATTTTCAAGCGAGCGCCGCCATCCAGCACCATCGTGCGCTCATCAAGATCGGCGGTGAGTCGTCCGGCGCTGAACGAGCCGAGCTTCATCGAGCCCGCGACCGCTCCGCTGCTGCGCATCGTGCGCGACTTGAGATCGACCGTCACGCCGCGCGTCTCAACGTGATATTCGTCTGCGCCGTCGACTCGCACCGCGCCGCCGATCGCCACTTGTTGGCGGCCGAGGTCGTAGCGGCCCCGGGGCGCCTCGACCGTCACCGGGCCGCGCACGAGCCCAAGGCTCGCCGCCATCCCGACGATATCGACGATCGGCACGTCCGATTTCTGCTGGACTGCGGTCTGGGCGACAATTTCGAATCTCTGCCCCTTATTGTCCAACCCGGTATAGCGCGCCGCCTCGACCCGCATCCGTTCGGGCGCGCTGTCGACCTTATTCTTGTCGAGGATGAAGCTGACGTCGCCGCTGCGGTCGAGCGGCGCCAGCGCAAGAAAAGCGATCAGGACCCCGGCCGCACTTGGCAATACGACCTTGGCGGTGCGCACAAGCTTGTCGTGGCGGCTGCCGGGGACCGCCCAGTGCTGCTTGCCAACGCGATCACGCTTGGCGGCTTCAGACATTTCGAACGTCACGCATGGGCGAAAATGTCCGTCTCGGGCCAGCCGGCGAGATCGAGCAAGGCCCGATGCGGCAGGAAATCAAAGCAGCCCTGGGCCAGTTCGGCGCGATTTTCGCGCGCCAGCCGAACATCGAACTTGGCTTTCAATGCATGGAGATAGCGGACATCGCTCGCGGCATAGTCGCGTTGCGCGTCGTTGAGCTCGGGTCCGCCCCAGTCGCTGGTTTGTTGCTGCTTGGAAATATCCTGACCGAGCATCTCCTTGACCAGTTCCTTCAAGCCATGACGGTCGGTGTAGGTCCGCACCAGCCGCGAGGCGGTGCGGGTGCAATAGACCGGGGCGGCCATGATTCCCAGATAAGCGCGCAGGATGGCGACATCGAATCGCGCAAAATGATACAGCTTCAGCCGGTTGGGGTCGCCGAGCAGTGCCTTGAGGTTGGGCGCGGCATAATCGCTGCCAGGCGCGAACCGGACGAGATGCTCGTCGCCCCGCCCGTCGGCAATCTGCACCAGACACAGCCGGTCGCGTCCGGGCATCAGGCCCATCGCCTCGGTATCGACGGCGATCGGCCCATCGGCGAAGTCGACCCCTTCGGGGAGGTCTTCCTCATGGAAGTAAACGCTCATCGATGCTGCTCCGGTTTCCTGATTGCGTGGGGTCGATGCGATCGACGATTTTAGGCTCTCCATGCACCTTTAGTCCGGGATGCGCCGCGCAAGCCAGCCCCGCTCGACCAAAGCACTAGAGCAAGCGCGATTTTTCTAGTATGGGCGGGCAGTGCGCGCGAGTCTTCGGGCCACGACCAGTTGCGCGTTTTGAGCCCAGCGCCCTGGTTATTCGACTATCGGGCACAGGGAAGTTTGGACGGGCATGGGTTTCGATCGAGGGCGTAAAGGCGAACGCGGCGGGCGTGGGCGCGACAAGCGCGATGGTGGTTTTGGCGAAGACAGCTTCACTCCGGAACGGAGCAGCTACGGTGATCGCGGTGGCGGTGGCGGCTACAATAGCGGCGGCGGCGGCGGGGGCTTCCGCAGCGGGCCTCCGGGCGGCGGTGGCGGCGGCGGCTTCCGCAGCGGTCCCCCCGGCGGCGGCGGTGGCGGTTTTCGTGGTCCTCCGGGCGGCGGCGCGGGTGGCGGAATGCCTCCCCAAGTCGTGGGCGAAGGCAAGGGTGTCGTCAAATTCTTCAACCCGCAGAAGGGCTTCGGCTTTGTCGTTCGGGACGATGGCGGTGAGGACGTGTTCGTCCACATTTCCGCTGTCGAGCAGGCCGGTCTGACCGACCTGGCCGATGGTCAGCCGCTTGAGTTCACTTTGGTTGATCGCGGTGGACGGGTTTCGGCGACCAACCTCAAGATCGACGGCGATCCGATGGAAGTGAACCGCGGCAGCGGCGGCGGCGCTCCTCCTCCTCGCGAAGGCGGCCGAGAGGGCGGTTTTGGCGGCGGCGGCGGCGATCATGGTCCGCAGCGTCAGCTGACGGGCGAGAAGGCCAGCGGAACGGTCAAGTTCTTCAACGCGATGAAGGGCTTTGGCTTCATTCAGCGCGATGATGGACAGCCCGATGCGTTCGTCCATATCTCGGCGGTCGAACGCGCCGGGATGCCGACTCTCAACGAAGGTGACCGATTGGAGTTCGAACTGGAAGTCGACCGCCGTGGCAAGCATGCTGCGGTCAATTTGACCCCGGTTCAATAAGCTTCACGCGCAGCCTTGCCGCGGGCAAGGCGCGCATGATCCTCAACCCCGCCTGAAGGGGTGAGCAGCGTATCGAGTAGCGACTATAGCGCCCGTCCGGCCCAGTGCCGGGCGGGCGCTATTGCCGAGCCTCAAGTCGCCATTGCCAGCAGGGTCGTGATGCGGTCGGCTTCTGCGGTCGGCTTCCGCGGCGGGCTTGTCGGTGCGGATTCGTCTAATGCGGGGAAAGCGCATGGCGAGGCCCGACTTGTGGCGCTTCGGTAACGAAGCCGCGCGGGGGAGCGGGCCGGTCCCGCACCCGCGAAGCTGAAACAGCCCCTAGTGGAGCCGGACGGCGATCGCGGCGAGGATGGTGGTGCGATCGGCGGGCGACGTACTCAGCATCGCCTCATCCATATATTCGAGGCAGCTGCGGGTGGCGACGCGGCAGCCGGGCATCATCGCGCGGTGGGCGGAGCAGTCGGCCAGGCCTTCGAGCGCGGCCATGCCATATTCGGCGGCGAGCGCGCGGATCGCGTCCATCCGGGCGTGGATCGCGACCGGGCTGAGGCGGGGAACGCGCGCCTGGAGATCGGCGATTCGCTCGCCCAACTGGCTGCGGACAATATTCAGTGGATCGCTCGCCATCGCTTTTGCTCCCTCAGGAAAGCGAGCTTCACCGAAAAGGGTTAACAGGCCATCAAAGCGCGCCTGGGATTTGTCAGGGCTGGACCGACCGAGTGCTTCAAGCGCACGCTGGTCGAGGCGGCGCGCCGCAACTTGCCCCGCTCCAGGACCCGGCTTCGCTTGACAAAATCCCCCCTCGCCGTCATTGGGCGCGCGTCGGGCGGCGCCTTGAGTGCCGCCTTCATACATTCAGCATTTCAGGATTCGGACGATGGCCAAGCCGGCAACGATCAAGATCAAGCTTGTCAGCACCGCCGACACGGGCTTCTATTACGTCACCAAGAAGAACCCGCGCAACACGACCGAGAAGATGTCGTTCCGCAAATATGACCCGGTTGTGCGCAAGCATGTCGAGTTCAAGGAATCCAAGATCAAGTAAGCGGCTGCGACTCCGGGAAAGAATGTCCCGGTCCGACCGGTCCTTCGCTCTCTGCCGCCACGCCGGCGGATGTCAGCAATTCGGTCACCGACTCGACGAAGCGCAACACCGAAATCGGTTTCGAGATATAGGCCTGGGCCCCCGCGGCGCGGAAGCGCTCGTCGTCGCCGCTGGCGGAATAAGCGGTGACCGCCATGATCGGAACATGCGCAAGATCGGGATCGGCCTTGAGCAATTGCATCAGCTCGATCCCGCTGATGTACGGTAGCTGGATGTCGGTAATCACCAGATCGGGCTCGAAGGCACGCGCCGCGCCGAGCGCTTCGCGGCTGTCGGTGACCGGCCGGGCAACATGGCCGTGCGCCGACAACAGGTCGCAGAACAGCTTGATGTTCAGCGCATTGTCCTCGACAACCAGGATCTTGGCCAAGACTTTCCCCTCCGAACCCAATCCCCCGGCTGATAGGCGATGACGCGCGATACGCCAAACCCGGACGACCCCATTACGGTCGCACTGGCGGCGCTTGGCGCGACCCTGGCGGACCAGCGCCGCGCCGAACGGTTGTTGGCACTCACCGGGATCGGTCCCGACGACCTGCGTCGGCGTGCCGGAGAGCCGGCGCTATTGTCGGCGATGCTGCGCTTTCTGGAGGATCACGAACCCGACCTGATCGCGGTCGCCGGGGCGATCGGCGTCAAACCGCATGACCTGAGTGCCGCGCGCATCGCGCTTGACGGTGGACGAGAGGAACAATGAGCCGGCCCTTGCTGATCTCCGACTGCGACGAGGTGTTGTTGCACATGGTCGCCCACTTCGCCGACTGGCTCGACGAGGCGCATGGCATCCGGTTCGACGTCGAAAGCGGCGACTTTGCCACGGCGCTGACCCGTATTGAAGGTGGCGAGCTGATCGCGACCGAGCAAGTCTGGCCCCTGCTGGACGGATTCTTTCGCGGTGAGATGCATCGCCAGACCCTCGTCCCCGGGGCGCTCGAAGCGCTGGGGCGGATCGGCGAGGTCGCCGACATCGTCATCCTGACCAATCTTGGCGATGAAGCGCATCCGTGGCGGGTGGCGCAGCTCGCCGCGCACGGCATCGACCATGAGGTGATATGCAACCGCGGCGGCAAGGGCGTCCCGGCGCGTGCGATCATCGAGCGACATCAAGCGAGCGCAACCGCTTTCGTCGACGATTTGGCGGTGCATCACGCCTCGGTTGCCGAGCATGCACCCGAGGTGTGGCGGCTGCACATGGTCGCCGAACCGCGGCTCGCGCCGGCCGTGCCCAGGGCCGAACAGGCCCATGTCCGGATCGACGATTGGCCGACCGCGTGTGACTGGATCCTCGATCGACTGACCGCTTGAGCTTGATTCGTCGCTCGCGCGGTGCTTGGGGCGGCGGCATGACCCAGACCATCGACACTCGACTCGCCGAACTCGGCATCACGCTTCCCACCCCCGCCGCTCCGGTGGCATCCTATGTCCCCGCGGTGGAGGCTCATGGGATGCTCCATATTTCGGGGCAGATCAGCTTTGCCGAGGATGGCAGCCTGATCAAAGGGCGGCTGGGCGAAGACGTCGACCTCGACGCCGGGATCGCGGCCGCGCGGCGCTGCGGGATCATGTTGCTCGCCCAGATCAAGGCGGCGCTGGGGTCGCTCGACCGGGTCGAGCGGATCGTCAAATTGGGCGTGTTCGTCAATTCGGCAGGCAGCTTCACCGACCAGCCCAAAGTTGCCAATGGCGCATCGGAGCTGATGAAGGACGTGTTCGGCGAGGCCGGACGCCACGCCCGCAGCGCGGTCGGGGTAGCGGTCTTGCCATTGGGCGTCGCGGTCGAGGTCGATGCGATTGTCGCGATCAGGCCCTGATCCGCTCGATCCTGGCCCGAACGGGTTCGCGCATCGCGGGCTTCACGACGGCGCGACGTTCATCGAAAACAGCCTGATCGCGTTCGCGGCGGCGCTTGAAGCGGGCGCCGGGATCGAGTGCGACCTGCGCCTTACCGCCGACGATCAGATCATCGTCTTCCACGACGCCGATGCCTTGCGGCTATGCGGCTCCCACGCCGTAATCTCCCGTTCGGCGCTGGCCGATCTCGCCCGCTTCACCGTCGGCAATCACCCGATCCCGACGCTCGCGCAGCTGCTCGCGCTGGTCGACGGCCATGTCCCCCTGCTGCTCGAGGCCAAGCTCGACGAGCGCTTCTGGCGCTTCGGCCCGGCGTTGCTCGCCGCGCTCGCTGGCTATCGCGGCCGATGTGGGGTGATGAGCTTCGATCCCCGCCTGCCGCGCTGGCTCAAGACCAACGCGCCTGAGATACGCCGAGGCCTGGTCGTTTCTGATCGGCTTTCCCCGGTTCGGCGCTGGTTCTCGATGCATCTCGCCGATCCGCAATTCCTCGCGGTCGACATTGACGCGCTCGGCAAGCGCTGGGTCGCGCGGGCGCGCCGTCATTTGCCGGTCTATAGCTGGACCATGCGCACCCCCGCCGATCGCGAGCGGGCGACGCACCACGCCGACGCGCTCATCTGGGAAGCCGATGGCCGACCGCGACGCTGAGCTCCTTGCCCGAATCGCGCCCGGGGTCGCGTCGATTGACGCGGCGCAATGGGATGCGCTGGCGGGCGATGGCGACCCGTTCCTGAGCCATGCCTTCCTGGCCGCGCTCGAAAGCTCGGGAAGCGTCGGGCCGGGAACCGGCTGGAGCGCCGTGCCGCTGCTGGTCGATGGTCCCGACGATATTCCGGCGGGTGCCGCGCCAGCCTATCTCAAGACCCACAGCCAGGGTGAATATGTGTTCGACCATGGCTGGGCTGACGGGCTCGAGCGCGCCGGCGGACAATATTACCCCAAGCTCCAGATTGCCGTGCCATTCACGCCGGTGCCGGGGCGGCGGCTGCTCGGCAGCCAGCCGCAGCATCTGCTCGCGGCGGCCGAGGCGGTGGTCCGGCAGAACGGCTTGTCGTCGGCGCACGCGACCTTCGTCGCCGATGCCGAGCTGGCCGAATATGAGCAACGCGGCTGGCTGATCCGTAGCGGGATCCAATACCATTGGCACAATCGCGGCTATGCCAGCTTCGACGATTTCCTCGAACGCCTTGCCAGCCGCAAGCGAAAGGCCGTGCGCAAGGAACGCGAGGCGGCGCGCGCCGGGCTCGACTTCGCTGCGCTGTGCGGAAGCCAGATCGAGCCCGGGCATTGGGACGCGATGTGGCATTTCTATCAGGACACCGGGGCGCGCAAATGGGGTCAGCCCTATCTGACGCGCGCATTCTTCGACACGATCGGCGAAACCATGAGCGATCGGGTGCTGTTGCTGTTCGCGGTGCGCGACGGGCAGCCGGTGGCGGGCGCGCTCAACTTGATTGGCCGCGAAACGCTTTACGGCCGCTATTGGGGGGCGAACGAGGAACTGCCCTTCCTCCACTTCGAATTATGCTATTATCAGGCAATCGAATGGGCGATCGCGCATGGCCTGTCGTCGGTCCAGGCGGGGGCGCAGGGCGAGCATAAGCTTGCGCGCGGCTATGCGCCGGTCGTGACCCATTCGGCGCATTTCATTGCCGATCCGGGATTTCGTCGCGCGGTGGCGGGATTCCTGAGCGGGGAGCGCGCCGCCATCGCCCACGAACTGGCGCTGCTGCGCGAGACTTTGCCTTACCGCTCCGACGCTTCATCGTAGATCGCGACGCGCCGGTCGGCAGCGCTTGCGATCCCGCGATACATTCCCGGCGTCGTGAACCCCCACGCCGCCTGACCTGAGGGCGCCACCGCGATCAGCCCGCCCTTGCCGCCCAGCGCCGCAACGTCGGCGAGCACTGCGTCGAGCGCCGCCTGTAGTCCCTCGCCGCCGAGCCGGATTCGCGCGCCAAGCTCATGCGCCGCTGCGGCGCGGATGAAATATTCGCCCGAGCCGGTCGCCGATACCGCCGCCGAGCGGTCGTCGGCATAGGTCCCGGCGCCGATCAACGGCGAATCGCCGATCCGGCCCCAGCGCTTGGCGGTCAGCCCGCCGGTCGAGGTCGCCGCAGCGACATGGCCGCCGACATCGACCGCGACCGCGCCGATGGTGCCTTATTTGATGTCAGCATCGAACCCGTCGCCGCCGCGGGCGAGCAGTTCGGTAAGCTGGCGGCGGCGTTCCTGGGTTACGAACCAGCGGTTGGCTGAATCACTGAACGTAGAACCAGAGATAGAAACCGTAGCTGATCCTCGCTGGAAAAAATTGCAAGAATTATTACGAACCGAAAAAAACTAAAACATTATTTTGAAGGGAACGAAGCAA
>JANPMU010000128.1:0-9416 GCA_031427095.1 Sphingomonas sp. | reverse complement strand
GCGACCAAGGGGCTCAAGGACCCCGCCTACCTCAAGGCCCGCGCGACCAGCCTGCGCGCTGCCGGCGCCGATGGCATCGACAAATTGCTCGCCGACAACCGCGTCATCGCTTTGGTCGGACCGACCATGCCCCCGGCGTGGAAAATCGACGCGGTCAATGGCGACCAGATTTCGGGCGGCGGCGCGGGCAGCCTCGCTGCGGTCGCCGGCTATCCGCACCTGACCGTGCCGATGGGCCAGGTGAAGGGCCTGCCGGTGGGGTTGAGTTTCATGGGCCCGAAATGGTCGGACGCTTTGATCCTCTCGCTCGGTTATGCGTATGAGCAGGCCAGCCATGCCGCCGTCGCCCCGCGTTTCCTCCGCTCGATCGAGGAAGGCCCCGAAGTCGCGCCGTTGTTGCAGCGGGCGGAAAGTCGCTAGGCTTAGCCCGTCATCCGCAAGGCGCCGATGCAACCGACAATGGCCAGGATCAGGAGCAGCCGCACGGTCGTCGCCGGCTCATGGAACCAGACCATCCCGACCATCACCGTGCCGACCGCGCCGATCCCGCCCCATACGGCATAGGCCGTGCCCATCGGAATCGACCGCGCGGCGAGCTCAAGCAGCCCCATGCTGACGCTGACCGAACCCAGAAAGGCGAGCGTCCACGGCACATTGCGGAACCCCTCGACGAACCGCAGTGCGGTGGTGAAGCCGACCTCGAACAGTCCGCCGATCAATAAGCATATCCACGCCATCGCCATTCTCCCCGCCGCTGGACGAGCCGCCGCTGGACGCACCGCCGCATTGCGTTATCGTCGCGGCATGGCAAGCGCGAAGACCATCGGCAACCGCATCGCCCCGGCGCGCTTCCTGATGTTCCTCGGGGTGCTAGCGCTCGGCTGGGTCGCGGGGTTCCGTTTCATCGGGTTCGAGCGCGGACTGCTCGGCGGATTTGACCTCGCCGCTGTGGCTTTCATCGGCTCCAGCGCGCCGCTGTTCCGGCTGGGTACCAGCGCGCTGCGCCGCGCCGCCGCCGAGAATGACGCCAACCGCCTGATGCTGCTGGCGGTCAGCTTCCTCCTGACGTTGGTCATCTTCGCCGCGATCACCGCGCAGCTTGCCAATCCCGAGGCGCTGACGATTATCGACAAGGCGCTGATCGCGGCAACGCTGGTGCTGGTGTGGACCTTCGGCAATGCGATTTACACGCTGCATTACACCCATTTATATTATTCGAGCGACGATGGCGGCAAGGATCGCGCGGGACTGAAATTTCCCGGGACCAAAGAGCCCGATCTCGCCGATTTTGCCTATTTCGCCTTTACCATCGGTGCTGCGCTGCAAACTGCGGACGTCGGCATCACTTCACCGCATATCCGCCGCATCGTGACGCTGCACTGCGTTATCGCTTTTTTCTTCAACCTCGGCGTGCTGGCGCTGACGATCAATGTGCTTGCGTCGAGCTAGGCCCTTTTGTCGGCAAGACCCTTAAGCACTCGCCTCCAGCGCCGGACGATCGCCGCGTGCCCCGATCAGGCAACCGCCGACGATCAGTACCGCGCCCGCCAGCGTGAAGCCCGAAACATCTTCCCCGAACCGCAGCCAGCCGAGCAGCATCGCCCACAGGAATGCGCTATATTCGGTGCTCGACAGATAGGCCGCGCCGGCCCGCGCATAGGCCCAGGCGAGCAACAGCATCGAGCCCAATGCGAGCAGCGCCGCCACCAGCAATTCCAACCCGTGACCGACGGGAAACGCGACCGGTCCGGCCAGCGGCAGTCCGATCGCCAGCACCGCTGCAACCGTCAGATTCTGGAAAAAGACGATCTCGACCGGCCTGGCGATCAGCGCTTGGCGCCGCATCAATATGATGTTGAACGCATAGATCACCGACGAGGCGAGCAAGGCCGCGCTCCCGATCAGCGCCTCGCGGCCAAGCGCGGCCTGGGTCTGGCCGACGAAGATCACGACGATCCCGGCAAAGGCGAGCAACGACCCGCCCAGCGTCCGCCGCCCGATCGGCTCGTCGAGCAGCGCTGCGGCAAGATACAGCGCTATCAGCGGCGAGACGAAAGTCAAAGCGACCGCCTGCGCCATCGGCACCCGCGCCAGCCCCCAGAAGAACAACAGCGCCATCGCGGCCGTGATGACCCCGCGCAACGCGTGCAGCCGCAGCGTCCTGGAACTCGGCAACGGCGGCCGAAACCCGACGAACAAGGCGCCTGCCAGCGCGACCCCGATCAGCGATCGCCACAACATCGTCGCAAACGCGCCAAGCTCGAGCGTCAGCCCCTTCATGACCATGTCCATGACCGAAAACAGCGCAATCCCGAACACCCCCGCGGCGAAGGCGGGGAGCGGGCTCTGCTCCTGCACGTTCACTAGGCCGCGTCGCGCGTCGTGCTGATCCCGGCTTCGATCTCGGCCGCCTTGGCCTCGACCAGCTTGACGATGTGGTCGATCATTCCGGCGTCCCGGACATGGTGGTCGGTGACCCCCGACAGGAACACCATATGCTTGCTATTGCCGCCGCCGGTTATCCCGATGTCGGTCTCGCGCGCCTCGCCGGGGCCGTTGACGACGCAACCGAGGACCGACAGCGACATCGGCGTGCGGATATGCTGGAGCCGTTCTTCGAGCGCCTGGACGGTGCGGATCACGTCGAACCCCTGCCGCGCGCAGCTCGGGCAGCTCACCACGCGCACCCCGCGATTGCGGATGCCGAGCGCTTTGAGCATCTCATAGCCGACCCGAACTTCTTCCTCGGGCTCGGCCGACAGCGAGACGCGGATGGTGTCGCCAATCCCCGCCCACAGCAAAGACCCCATGCCGATCGAGGATTTGACCGTCCCGCCGATCAGCCCGCCGGCTTCGGTAATGCCAAGATGGAGCGGGCAATCGACCGCTTCGGCGAGCTGGTGATAGGCCGCGACCGCGAGGAACAGGTCCGAGGCCTTCACCGCCACCTTGTAATTCTGGAAGCCATGATCCTCAAGGATGCGGATATGGTCGAGCGCGCTTTCGACCAGCGCCTCGGGGCAGGGCTCGCCATATTTCTCGAGCAAATCGCGCTCGAGGCTCCCGGCGTTGACCCCGATGCGGATCGCGCAGCCATTGGCGCGCGCGGCGGAAATGACTTCCCTGACGCGCTCGGCCGATCCGATGTTGCCCGGGTTGATGCGCAGGCATGCCGCACCGGCGTCGGCGGCTTCCAAAGCGCGCTTGTAGTGGAAGTGGATGTCGGCGACGATCGGGACCTGCACCGCGCGAACGATCTCGCGCAGCGCCGCAGTCGATGCCACGTCGGGGCAGGACACCCGGATGATGTCGACCCCGGCCTCCTCGCAGCGGCGGATCTGGGCGATGGTCGCGGCCGCGTCCGATGTCGGGGTGTTGGTCATGGTCTGGACCGTGACCGGCGCATCGCCGCCTACGGCGACAGTGCCGACCATGATCTGGCGCGAGGGTCTGCGGGCGATATCGCGCCACGGGCGGAGGGATGACATGCCCGCGATATAGCGTCTCGCGATGACAACCGCAAAACAGTCCGTCGCGGGGCAAAGACTCGCCGTGGTTATTCTTTCATGTTAAGCTCCAGCCATTCGGACTCGACGGGGGCGTCGATGAATAGGGCCGCGTTTCTGTCGCCATTCCATCCTGCCCGCGCGGACGATGCTGCGGCGCATCCTGCTTTTCGCTATTGCGCCTATCTCAGCTACAGCCACCGCGACGAAGCCGATGCCAAATGGCTGCATTCGGCGCTCGAAGCATTCAAGGTCCCGCCGGCGATGATCGGCCTGGCCACCGCTCACGGCGCGGCGCCCGGCTCGTTCGTCCCGATTTTCCGCGACCGGCAGGAATTGGCCGCATCGGCTGATCTCGGCACCGAGATCCGTGAGGCGCTGGCCAGCTCGCGCTTCCTGATCGTCCTGTGCTCGCCCGCCGCGGCCGTGTCACACTGGACCAACCAGGAAATCATCGCATTTAAGCGCCTCCGCCCGAACGGAACCATCCTCGCCGCGATCGTCGCCGGCGAACCCTATGCCAGCGCGATTCCAGGCCGTGAGGCGGAGGAATGCTTTCCGCCCGCGCTGCGCTTCACGTTCGACAAGCGCGGGCGCCCGACGACGAAGCGCGCCGAACCGATCGCCGCCGACTTGCGCGAAGGCCGCGACGGGCGCCGCATGGGCATGCTCAAGATTGCCGCGGGGATGCTCGGGGTGGGCCTCGATGACCTCGTCCGGCGCGAGGCGCACCGCCGCCAGAAGCGGCTGCGCCTGGTCACTTTGGCGTCGCTTGCCGGAATGGCCATGACCAGCGCGCTGGCCGTGACCGCGATCCAGGGCCGCGACGAAGCCCGCGACCAGCGCCGCGAGGCCGAAGGGATGGTCGGCTTCATGCTCGGCGATCTGCGCGGCAAGCTTGAGCCGCTCGGTCGGCTCGACGTGCTCGACGCGGTCGGGGCGCGGGCGCTGGCCTATTTCGAGAAACAGGACAAGGCCGATCTCAGCGACGAAGCCCTTGCCCAGCGTTCGCGCGCGCTGACCATGATGGGAGAGATCGCCCAGGCGCGCGGCGATATGGATGGTGCGCTGCGCCGTTATCGCGAAGCCATGGCCGGGACCCGCGAGGCGGTGCGACGCGATCCCGACAACGCGCAACGATTGTTCGATCATGCGCAGAACATCTTCTGGGTCGGGTTCATCGCCTGGCAGCGCGGGCGGACCGATGAGGCAGCGGCATCGTTTCGCGAGTATAAGCGGCTTGCGACCCGGATGATCGCGATCGACCCGGCGAAACCGGCGTGGCGGCTGGAAGAAATTTACGCCGACACCAACCTTGGCACCGTGTTGCTTGAGCAGCGACGATATGGCGAAGCGGCGGCGACCTACCAGGCTTCGCTTAGCCCAATCGAACGGCTGGCCGCCGCCGAGCCGCGCAATCTCAACTATCAAAAGCAGCTGCTCGAAACGCTCGGCTATCTGGGCGATGCGCGCGAACGCGCGGGGCAGCTCGACGCCGCGATCAGCCAGCGCGAGCGGCAATTGGGGTTGATCGAGCGCTTGTTGATCGCGGTTCCCGGTGACATCGAATTCCGGCGCAAGGCGATGGTCGCCCACCGGGCGATGGGCCGGTTGTTCGCGGCGCGCGGCGATCCGACCGCCGGGATCGCTCATGGCCGAAACGCCATTCGAATCTCGACCGCGCTGGTGGCGACCGAACCCGACAATACCGAATGGCTATCATCGAGCGCGAGCGCCTATTTCGATTCGAGCGACCTCATGCTCGCCGCCGGATCGAGGGCCGAAGCCGCCGCCGCAGCGCGCGCCGGATGCGATATCACCAACCGATTGATCGCACGCGACTCGAGCGTAGTTTCGTGGAACGAGGGTCTTCGCAGCATGTGTCGTACAACGCGCATCCGGCTTGCGCTGGCGAGCGGAGCGAATTTCGAAGCGATCGGCCTGTCGCGCGAAGCGATTGCGGCGGTGCGATCGGGCAGCACAAATTTGAGCGTCGATCAGGCCATCGCGCTGGCCGTCACGCGCGGCCTTGCCGGCGATGCCTATTGGCGGATGCGGGACCTTGCTCCGGCCCAGCGCGAATGGCGTGCGGCCTTCGCGCTGTGGCCCAAGGCGACCGCACAGACCCCGGTCCAGCTCGCCAATCTTGCGATCCTGCTCCGGCGGACCGGCCAGGAAAGCCAGGCGCTGCGGCTTGCCGAGCGGCTCGCCCGGATCGGCTATCGCCATCCCGATTATTTGCAGCGGTTCAACCAAGGAGGAACAGCATGACCATGGAACCAGAAGGGGTCGCCCCGACCAACAAGATCAAGGTGACTGTCGTTGCAAACCCGCCGGGCACCAATCCGAAAACCATGTTCAGCCTGACGTGGAAGAATGAAAATGATCCGCAAGACCCCGGGAAAAAGGGCGATATTGACCTGCCCCCATTATCGGGATCCTGCCAGATCACTTTCCACCTCGACGATAAAAGCGGATTGCGGCTGAACTTCGCACCGACCGCGGAGCAAGCCATGTATGTTTCGATCGGCTCGTGCGAGGACAAGCCGGGCAATGGCGGTCAGATCATTTTCGATCAGGTCGATCTGGCCAAGAAAACCCTGAGAGTGGCCGATTCGAACTGCGGTCCCCCGTGCGATCTTCATTACCAGCTCAATTTCTTCGCGCCGGACGGCACGCATTATCCCTACGACCCGATCATCAAGAATGGCGGCGGCCCGTCCGTTCTTTTCCGCTGACGGCGCTGGTCGTCGGGACTGGCTCCGATCCGGGAGCGGGTCGCTAAAGTCGCTAAAGTCGCACTGCTCACGCGCGCGAGGGCCGGGTGGCTGGTCGGCATATCCGCCTGCACGCGACTTGCGCGGTGGACGAACAAGAGGTCCGCCGAGCCAGCGCGAACGGGAGGAGTGCAACCCCCGTTCGGCTCGGCGCGGGACAGGATTCGCCTTGGTCAAGGACGAACAGAGCGCGCGCGGCGCCGGGCGGATCAAGGCTGGCATAATGACAGTATAACCGATTTGGTTCGTGTAGGAAAATTATCCCGAGCCGGGCGCCAATTTGGTATTGTGTCCCCGGAATTGTGCCCGGAATTGCTGCGGTGTCCCCGGAATTGCTGCGAGGGCTTGGGTGCCAGTCTCGGCGTTTGATCGAGATCGCAGTGAGGCCGGGTGCGTGGCGGCTAATTAGTGCATTTAGTAAACTGTCACCGTCATTCCGGGGTAATTAGTGCACTGTCACCGTAATTCCAAGCTCAAGGCGCTGCTCAGACGTGCCGCCGCGCGATCCTTCGACGCAATCTGCGACGCCCTCACAATCATCCTGGAAAAGTTCCGGCCAACCGAATGCGCCAACTACCTCAAACACGCCGGGTATGTGCAAACGTGATCGAATCCCAGTCTAGCGAGAAGAAATTCCGCGTTTTGCCGACCGCAGGATTTCGCCCGAGCGAAGCAAATTGGCGCGTTCGCTCGGGCTCAGATTGAGCGCGAGCGTCTGTTCAAGCCCGCCGCGTCCCACGATGCACGGCAGGCTAAGCCAAGTGCCTTCGAGTTCGGGCAGTCCCTGTGCTCGACCGACCGCGTTTGACACGGTGAGAACAGCCTTCTGATCGCACAGAATCGCTTCGATGATCCGCACCAGACCGGAAGCGATCGCATAATAGGTTGCCCCCTTGCCCGCGATGATCGCGTAGGCGGAATTGTGCACCTCGCCGGCGATGCGCTCTTGCATCGCTGCATCGAAGCCGACGCCTCGCATTCGCGCCAGTTCGGCCAGTGGAACACCAGCGACGTTCGCCAATGACCAGGTCGCAACGGCGCTGTCGCCATGCTCGCCGATCATCTGCGCATCGACCGAGCGTGGATCGACACGGAAATGCTGTCCTACGAGATGCCGCAAGCGCGCGGTATCGAGGATCGTCCCGGACCCGATCACCGACGCTGGCGGGAAGCCGCTCGTTTCCTGCGCAAGTTGAGCGATGATATCGACCGGATTGGTCGCGACGAGGATGATTGCCTGCGGACTGTGCTCGGCTATGCCTGCTGCGACCTCGCGCACCACGACCGCGTTGCGCGCCGCGAGATCGAGCCGCGTTTCGCCGTGGTGCTGGCTGGGGCCGGCAGCGATGACTACGATGTCGCTGTTCGAACTCTCCGCCATGCTTCCGGCCCGCACGCTTGCGGGCATTCGGAACGGAAGCGCATGCGCGAGATCAAGCGCCTCGCTTTCAGCGCGCGCATGGTCCTTGTCGATCAACACAACTTCGACCGCGAGCCCGCTAAGCAAAAGTGCATAGGCGAACGTTGCCCCGACGTGCCCGGCGCCGATGACGGAAATCTTTGCAGGACCGACTTTGGTGCAGGTGCTTCGCGAGGCCCTTGCCATTGGTCTGATTCCTTTTGGTGGCGATGAAGGGGTTGGGGCACTCAATTATCTGCCTCCTGTTCGTCCGGCCACAGATCGACCGCTTAATTAAGAAGCGCATAGGAGCGATCTCGGACAACTGGCAGAAATCTCTGGCTGACGAGCGACGGAATGCGAGCCCGCAATGCTGAGCGCGACTATCCGGCGAACGCGTCGGCGGGTTCTAACATTCCTGCATGGACGCGCATTACGGTGCCATTACGGTGACAGTGCACTTAATTCCCTCCGTTTGGGGCCGCGCCTGGCCGGCGCTAGCTTGCACCCGCGCTGCGCTTCAAGCTCGGGAACCCAAGCCTTCTCGCCGACCGGTCGCCCGATCGATTCCGCGCGGCGCAACCGGATCGTACATTGTTCATCTTCGGCCGATTCGAGCAGCACGGCAAGATCCGGCCAGCGGGCCGAGACGGCGCCTGCGGCGGTGACGCCATCGGCGTCGGCCCCCATGGCCGGTGACATAACAGCGATGCCCCGATGGGGCCGAAGGTCATTCATTCCACCGTCCTGACGATCGCGGAGGAGGCGATGATCGTCAGGCCGCTTTAGGACAGTGTCGCTCTGTCCTGCTATGGCCCGCAGATGAGCAATTCCTGGCAATTGATGATCCACGGCGGCTCCGGCTCAATGCGCCGCGCGACCCTCGACCCCGCGCGCGACGCCGCCGCCCGCGCCGGCCTGTCCGCCGCGCTCGAGGCCGGTGCGGCGATCCTGTCGTCGGGCGGGTCCGCGCTTGATGCGGTCGAAGCGGCGGCGCGGGTGCTGGAGGATGACCCGGCGTTCAACGCCGGGCGTGGCAGTGTGCTCGCCCACGACGGCCATGTCGAACTCGACGCGGCAATCATGGACGGTCGCGACCGCCGCGCCGGCGCGGTCGCCGGGGTGCGCACCACCCGCGCCCCGATTTCGCTCGCCCGCGCCGTGATGGAACACAGCCCCCACGTCTTCCTCTCGTTCGACGGAGCCGACGAGTTCGCCCGCGAGCAGCAACTCGAGCAGGTCGCGAACAGCTGGTTCGCAACCGATGAACGCCGCCGCCAGCTGGCCGAAGTGCTCGCCCGCGGCGGCGACGGGTTCGATGCGGACATCAAATATGGCACGATCGGCGCGGTCGCGGTCGATGGCGGCGGCCATGTCGCTGCGGCGACCTCGACCGGCGGCCTGACCGCCAAGCGCTGGGGCCGGATCGGCGATTCGCCGTTGATCGGCGCCGGGACCTATGCCGACGACCGCTCGGCGGCGGTATCGGCGACCGGCTCGGGCGAATATTTCATCCGGGCTGCGGCGGCGCATGAGCTTGGCGCGCGAATCCGGCTCGGCGGCGAGGGACTACAGGCGGCGCTCGACGCAGTGCTCGCCGACGTTGCGGCGCTGGGCGGCAAGGGCGGGCTGATCGCGGTGGCGCCCTCGGGTCAGGCGGCGTGGGGGTTCACGACGCCGGGAATGTATCGCGGGATCGCAAGCGCTGCCGACCGACGCGTCGCGATCTACGAT
>JANPMU010000127.1:0-1804 GCA_031427095.1 Sphingomonas sp. | reverse complement strand
ATAAAATTCCCACATGCGGAAGAACCGCTCGTCGTACATCGCGACGATCCTGGCCTTTGCGCTGCGCACCCGCGTCAGCCAATGGCGCAAAGTGTAAGCATAATGAAGCCGCAGCGTTTCGACGTCGCTGCAAATCAGCCGCACGCTCTCGCTCGCCGCCGACATCTGCGACAGCGACGGCAGATGGTAACCGGGGAAAATCCATTTGTCGGTGAACGGGTCGGGCCAGGCCGCCGAACCCAGTCTTCCGATGGTGTGAAGCAGCATCACCCCGTCGCGCTTGAGCAGGCTGCGGCATTTGCCGAAAAACTCCTCGTAATGCGCCGCGCCGACATGCTCGAACATGCCGATCGACACGATCCGGTCGAACTCGCCCTCGACGCTCCGGTAATCGATCAGCTCAAACTTCACATGGTCGGCGACCCCCGCCTCGTCCGCGCGCCGCCGGGCGACCTTCAATTGCTCCTTGGACAAGGTCACACCGAGGACATCGACCCCCGCCACCTTGTGCAGATAGAGCGCGGTCCCGCCCCAGCCGCAGCCGATGTCGAGCACCCGCAAGCCCGGCTTCAAATGAAGCTTGGCCGCGATATGCGCCTTCTTGTCAGCCTGCGCCTGCTCCAGGCTGTTGCCCGGATCGGTAAAATAGGCGCAGCTATACTGCCGGTCGGCGTCGAGGAACGTCTCGTACAACGCGTCCGACAAATCATAGTGATGCGCCACATTCTGCCTGGATTTGGCCGGCCTGTTGCGGCGGAACAGGCTTTTGAGCCGGCTCTTGCCCTTGCTCAGCGCCTTGCGGCTCTGGCCATTTTCTTCCCACAGGTTCGCCCCGACAACCAGCTCGAGCAGGTCGAGAACGTCGCCGCCGTCCTCGATCAGCAGGCGTCCGTCCATATAGGCTTCGCCAAACCCCAGCCGCGGGTTGCGCGCGATGTCGAATTGCACCTTGCGGTCGGTAATGCGCAGCGTCATCGCTTTGCCGCCGCCGGGACCATAAGTCGCCCGGTTTCCGTCGGGTGAGACGATCGTGATCGTCCCCTCGCGAAGCAATTTCCCGATCAATATGCCGATCAACGCCACAAATCTTCTCCGTCCAGTCTTTGACTGGCGGGGCATGCAGTGCCACGCGAGCCGGCGCAAGACTCAGGCGCCAACCCCCAAGCTGGCCTCGGCGTCGAGCTCGGCGCGGTTCTTCTTATGCGCGCTGGTCTTCAGCTGCCCGCAGGCGGCGTCGATGTCGCGACCCCTGGGGGTGCGCACGGGCGCTGAAATGCCGGCGGCGAACACGATGTTCGAGAAGCTCCGGATCCGCTCCGGGGTCGAGCATTCATAGGCCGCGCCGGGCCACGGGTTGAACGGGATCAGATTGACCTTGGCGGGAAGGTCGTAATGGCGGATCAGCCGGACCAGTTCGCGCGCGTCGGCATCGCTGTCGTTCTTGCCCTTGAGCATGACATATTCGAAAGTGATCCGCCGCGCATTGTTGGCGCCGGGGTAAGCCGCGCACGCCTCGAGCAATTGTTCGATGCCATATTTGCGGTTGATCGGAACGATTTCGTCGCGCACCGCCTTGGTCACGGCGTGAAGGCTGACCGCGAGATTGACCCCGATCTCCTCACCCGCGCGGGCCATCATCGGCACCACCCCGCTGGTCGACAAGGTGATCCGCCGCTTCGACAGTCCGAGCCCGTCACCGTCCATCACGATCTTCAGCGCATCGCGGACATTGTCGAAATTATACAGCGGCTCGCCCATTCCCATCATCACGATGTTGGTCAGCATCCGCCCTTCGGCACTGTAA
>JANPMU010000126.1:0-13313 GCA_031427095.1 Sphingomonas sp. | reverse complement strand
CAGGCGCGACGATCCCTTGGGCGCGCCCATCTGGACGACGAGATCGACATTGCCCCAGTCGATGCCTAAATCCGGCGGCTGCCCGATCCGGTGACGGCGATGGCATCAGGCTGGATGCGGGTGCGGCAACGCGCGCGGCAGAGAAATGTTGAGCTGCCGTTGGTGATCTCGGATCACTCGGATTGGGACGAACTGACCCAAACGATCCGCGATGTCGCGCCCAAGGAAGTGTGGATCACGCATGGGCGCGAGGATGCGCTGAAGCATTGGTGCATGCTCAACCAGATCAAGGCACGGGAATTGAATCTGGTCGGGTATGAGGACGAGGATGAGTGAGCCAACGTCCGCAATGGGTGGAAAGCAGACACTATGGGCGCTCGCTTCTGCCCCGGATAATCCACGCGACGCCAACCACGATGGCCAGACCGTAGAGACCGACCATGACAGTCACCCCCACCAAAAACCTGCCCCAGTCGTCGATGAGCAAGCCGAGAAGCGGGACACCAGCGAAATAGAGGAGCAATGCGCCGACGAGGCCAGAGAGTCCGGTGACTAAGGCACGATCAGTTCGATTCATCACGCGAGACTTCTACCATAAGCCTGATGTCCGCAATCGGTCGAAAGCGCACGCCCGCTAATGCGCCATTTCGACCGCGTGGATGCCGCTCGCCTCAAGCTGCTGGTTGACGCTGTCCATCAGGCGGTCGAGACCGGCCTGGTCGCTGCTCTCGGCCCTCGCCACCAACACGTCCTGGGTGTTGGACGCGCGCAATAGCCACCAGCCGTCGGCGGTCTTGACGCGGACGCCATCGGTCTTGTCGACGGAAGCACCCTCGGCCGCGAGGCGCTCGGCGACTTCGGTGATGACGGCGAACTTGCGGGTTTCGTCGACCTGGAAGCGGAGCTCGGGGGTCGCGACCGAGATCGGCATTTCGCTCTTCAATTGGGTCAACGACTTGCCGCTCGCGCTGACCGCGCCGATCAGACGGATCGCGGCGTAGAGCGCGTCGTCGAAGCCGTACCACAGATGTTTGAAAAAGATGTGGCCGCTCATCTCGCCGGCGAGCGGGGAATGGGTTTCCTTCATCTTCGCCTTGATCAGGCTGTGCCCGGTCTTCCACATCAACGGCGCGCCGCCGAGTTCGGCGATTCGGTCGAACAGAGTCTGGCTGGCCTTGACGTCGGCGATGATCGTCGCGCCGGGCAGCGCTTTGAGCACCGGTTCGGCGAGCAGCATCAGGATCTGGTCGCCCCAGATCACCCGGCCCTGCCCGTCGATCGCGCCGATGCGGTCGCCGTCGCCGTCAAAGGCGATCCCGAAGTCGAGCGAATGCTCGGCAACGAGCGCTTTCAAGTCGGCGAGATTGGCTTCAACCGTCGGGTCGGGGTGGTGGTTGGGGAAGGTGCCGTCGATCGCCGTGTGGATCGCGTGATGTTCGCCGGGGAGCTTAATGAGGAGCCGTTCGAGCGCTTCGCCGGCAGCGCCATTGCCGGCGTCCCAGCCGATGCGCAGCGCCTTGGCGTCGAAGCCTTCGAGCAGTCGGTCGACATAGATATCGAGGATGTCGAAGTCGGTGACGGTGCCGCGTGTCGCGCCTTCGTCCCACTCGCCAGCAGCCGAGCGGCGGCCGAGCGCCTGGATTTCCTCGCCGAACACCGAGCGGTCGCCCAAGACCATCTTGAAGCCGTTATATTCGGCCGGGTTGTGGCTTCCGGTGATCTGGATTCCGCCGCCGACTTCGAGCGTCGCCGCAGCGAAGTAGAGCATCGGGGTTGGCCCAACACCGATCCGGACGACATCGATCCCGCCGCTGGTCAGCCCGTCGATCAGTGCCGCGCAGAACATCGGCGAATGGAGCCGGCCGTCGCGGCACACCGCGATCCGGGTGACCCCTTCCGACCGGGCGAGCGCGGCGAAGCTTTTGCCGAGCGCGAGCGCGTCGGCTTCGTGGAGGGTCTCGTCGACCAGCCCGCGAATGTCATATTCGCGCAGGATCGACGGGTGAAAATTATGGGTCATGAAACTCTTCAGATGGCTCTAGACGGCGGCGGCGAATGGAACTGGCTCGGCGTCGATCATTGCGGCGCTTGGAATGCCCAGTCCGGCAATCATCTCGCGCAACTCCTGACGGGCGGTGATGTGTCCCATGCCGACCTCACCGAGCTGGGCAAGGTCGAGCAGGGTCAGCCCCTTGGGGAATAATTCGCGGTAGATGACGCGTTCGCCGAGGCCGGGGATCACCCGGAAGCCAACCCGGCGGGCAAGTTCGTCCAAGGCCGCGCCGACCCGGCGCAGGTTGCGCGATTCCACATGCTGGAGGCGGTTGCGCAGCACGACCCAGTCGACGCTCTTGCCGGTCGCCTTGGCGCGCTGGGTGCGGCTGTTCCAGATCAGCTCGGCATAGAAGCTCGGGCGGGTGATCTTGAAACTTTCGGGATCGACCTGGCCGATCAGGTCGAGGTCGACGAAACTGTCGTTCATCGGGGTGACGAGGGTATCGGCGCGGATAATCGCGGCGCGGGCGATCGGGTCGTCGCGGCCCGGGGTATCGACGACCAGCACGTCGCACTGTTCGGACAGGCGATCGATCGCCGCGGCGAGACCCTCTTCGCTATGATCCTCGAGCACTTCATATGTGGCCTGGGGCAGTTGCTCACCAAGGCGGCGCACGGTTTCGGCGCGATTTTCGAGGTAGCGGGTGGTGGTCCGCTGACGGCAGTCGAGGTCGAGTACGCCGACGCGGTGGCTCGAGGCGGCGAGCGCGATCGCGGTGTGAACCGCGGTGGTCGATTTGCCCGTGCCGCCCTTCTCATTGGCGAACACGATGAAATGCGGTTGGCTCATGCCCCGCTTGCCCCTTGATCAAATGCCCCGACGCGCGTCACAAGCGCGATCTTCAAGGGCGATGTATCGAAGGGGGGCGGAGCGTGCAAATCATCCGTGAAGTGAGCGGGTTGGATAAAGCGCTGGGCGGCTTGCGCGGCGGCGGGGAAAGCCTTGCGCTGGTGCCAACGATGGGCGCGATCCACGCCGGGCATATGGCACTGATCGCCGAGGCCAAGCGGCGCGCAGACCGGGTCTCGGCGACGATTTTTGTCAATCCGCTCCAGTTTGGCGCGAACGAAGACCTCAATTCCTATCCCAGACAGGAAGCGAGCGATGTCGCGATGCTCGAGGCGGCGGGGTGCGACCTTGTGTGGCTGCCAGGCGCAAGCGAGCTCTATCCCCCGGGCTTTGCGACGACGATCAAAGTCTTTGGGGTCAGCGAGAGGTGGGACGGTGCGGCGCGGCCGGGGCATTTCGACGGGGTCGCGACGGTCGTTGCGAAATTGCTGGTGAGGGTGCGGCCCGATGTCGCTTTTTTTGGTGAAAAGGATTTCCAGCAGCTTGCCGTAATCCGGCGGATGGTCGTCGATCTGGGGCTGGGGATCGACATCGCCGCTGTGCCGACGGTTCGCGATGGTGACGGCCTGGCGCTGTCGTCGCGCAACACCTATCTGTCGAAGGACGAGCGAAGGCGGGCGGTGGCGCTGCCGCATGCGCTTGAGGAAGCGCGTCGCGCAATCGCCGCCGGTGCGCCGATTGCCGATGAGATCGCGAGAGCCAGCTTGTCGCTGGCGGATGCCGGATTTGCGCGGATCGACTATCTCGCATTGGTCGACTCATCGACGCTCGAGCCGCTTGAGCGGGCCGGGGGCGCAATGCGGCTGATCGCCGCAGCGGTGATCGGAAAGACACGATTGATCGACAATTTGAGCGTCGAGCTGGAGCAAACCGCGTTCAGGTAATCACCGCGTTAACCATTTGTTCGTTCTTGCCTGTTGAGATGGTGCCAACAAGAGAAGGGTCAAGACCATGGCGATCAGTCAACGAGGTGCCGAATTTCTCAACCGCAGCCGCATCGGGGACGCCGAACGCGGCGATATCGATGCCTTGTTCGAGCTTGGTATATCCTATTCGACCGGGCGTGGAGGCACGGCGGTCGACCTGGTCGAAGCGCATAAATGGTTCAACCTCGCGGCGCTGCAAGGCTGCACCCGCGGGCAGCAGTGCCGGGCCGAAATTTCGACCGAGATGACCGCGCGCGAAATTGCCGAGGCGCAGCGCCAGGCGCGCTCGTGGTTGAACACGACCACGGCGCAGCGCTACGCGGCGTAGTTTGTTTCACGCTGGGTCCCCGCTTTTGCGGGAATGATTTTCTACCGGACCAGCACCGTCACCGAGCGGCGGTTTTGCGCCCAGGCTTCCTCGTTCGAGCCGGGCGCGACCGGGCGCTCCTTGCCCCAGCTGATGACGCTCAGCCGAGCTTCCGCCACGCCTTGCGAAATCAGATAAGCCCGCGCCGAATTGGCCCGCCGCTCGCCCAACGCCAGATTATATTCGCGAGTGCCGCGTTCGTCGGCATGGCCTTCGATGCTGGCACGGATCGCGCGATTGGCGACCATCCACCGTGCTTGAGCGGCAAGGGTTGCGCGCGACGCGTCGTCCAGACCGAATTCATCGGTACCGAAATAGACCGTGTCCGAACCCGCCTTGGCGATCATGTCGGCCTGGCTCCCGGGAAGCTCGGTCAGGCCGACGTCGCCGTTTTCAGCCCCGGTGGCGCCAGTGGTATCAGCCGGATTCTCGGCGGCAGGCGGAGTGACCGCGACCTGCTTTTTAGCACAGGCCGCAGCGCCGAGGGCAAAAGCGGTCATCGCGATGGTCGTGAACTTGCGCATCTGAAATCTCCTGATCGGGGGTTAATTCTGGAGCGGCGACCAGCTGGGGTCGGAGCCATCCTGCGGGGTCGGCATGCGGCGGGGGACGCCACCGTTGATATTGACCGCGTAGAGCGTCGACGCGCCGCTGCCGCGAGCGATGCGGTTGAACATCACATATTGGCCATTGGGGGCCCAGCTTGGCCCTTCATCCTGCCAGCTGTCGGTCAGCGTGTGCTCGCCCGAGCCCGACGAGGACATCAGTCCGATACGGAAACCCCCGCCGCCGATGCGGGTAAAAGCGATGAGGTCGCCGCGCGGACTCCACACCGGCGAGGCGTAGCGCGCGCCGCCGAAGCTGATCCGCTTTTGCCCGTTGCCGCCGGAATCCATGACGTAGAGCTGCTGGCTGCCCGAACGATCGCTTTCGAAGATGATGCGGCCACCATCGGGCGAGAAGCTCGGCGAAGTATCGGCGCCGGGGGTGGTCGTCAGCCGCTGCGGAGTGCCGCCATCGGCATCGACGACAAAAATGTCGGTATTGCCGCCGCTGGCCATCGAAAAGACGATCCGACGGCCATCGGGCGAAAAACGCGGTGCGAAGGTCATCGCCGCGCCGGGGACGAGCAATCGCTCGCGACCGCTGGCGATATCGAGCACATACACCCGCGGGCGTCGGCCAGCGTAGCTCATGTAGGCGAGCCGGTCGCCGCGGGGCGAGAAGCGCGGGGTGATGACGGTCGCCTGACCAGCGGTCAGATAGCGGTGGTTGGAGCCATCCGAATCCATGATCGCGATGCGTTTGAGGCGGCGGGTCTTGGGACCGGTTTCGGCGACATAGACGATTCGGGTGTCGAGGAAGCCCGACTGGCCTGACAGCCGCGAATAGACCGTGTCGGCGCATTTGTGCGCGGCGCGGCGCCAGTCGGTCGGAACAACGACGAAGCCCTGATGGGTCAGTTCGCGGCCCGATGTCACGTCGTAGAGATAGCAGCCGACGGTGATTTTGCCGTCGCCGCGCGACTCGACGAAGCCCGCAACGAGCGCTTGAGCTCCGGCGCTGCGCCAGGTGGGAAAAGCGGGCGAAGACGCTTCGGCATAGGAATAACCGCCGATGCCATCCGGGCCGAGCGGGGTGAACAGACCCGAGGCGCGAAGGTCGGAGGCGATGACGGCGGAGATTTGGCGGCCCAGCCCGCCGACGGCGGGGTTGGCGGCTTCCGCAGCCCCTGCGGTCGGCATTACCGGGACGGCGATCGCCATCGGCGCCTGGATCCCGCCGACGACATCGACCTCGAGCGGGGGTGCGTCCTGCGCCCACGCCGCCGATGAGAGCAGAAGGAGAGGAAGCGCGATGGCCTTGTACATAAAATTCCTCACGGCAGGCGGTAAGTCATGTTGATGTTGCTCCAGCCGCCCTGGGCGGTCTGGTAGAGTTCTGGCGGAAGCCCGCTTAACGGCGCACAACCAACGTAAGCGGCGACCGCGAGATCCCTGACCCGGTCTTCATAGCGCGAATTTTCGTCGTCGACGCCGCTGGTGCGTACAACTTGCGGTGGACCGATCAGGCGACCGGCTCGGCTGAGCCTGAGGCCCAGGGTAACCCGGATACGATTGGCGCCGGGGCCGGGGTCGTGCTGGCGGTCGGCGCAGGGCTGGATCTGGCGGCGGATCGCCTGCTGGATCCCGGCGAGCGCCGAGGCGCTGAATTTCGGAGCGGCGGCGGCGGGCTTCGCGGCGGCGGGGGATTCGGCGATGCCTGTGAGGAAATCATCGCCGATGCGCGACACGCGCGCCGCTTTGGCAGCAGGGACGGGTTTTTGTGGGCGCGCGGGGGCAGGTAATATTCGCAGCGAAGGCGCGGCCGGTTCGATCGTCGGGGCGGGGGCGGGCTCGATCACCGGCGCTTCACCCATTTCCGGAGCCTGGCTTGGCGGCGGAGCGACCATCGGAGTCGGCGTTGCGGCCTCCAGCCCGACATCCTCGACCAGCTCGACTTCCATCGCGGGGGGTTCGGGGGCGCTGGCGACGTGGGCGAGGCTCAGCGACATGGCGGCGATCAGCGCGATGTGAAAGGCGAGCGCGGCGCCGGTTCCGGCGAGTTCGGCGCGATCGAGGGTCATCGCTCGTCACCGACCGAGACCAGCGCGACGCGATTGAGACCGGCTCGGTTGAGTTCGCCCATGACCCGCATCACCCGGCCATAATCGAGCGAGCGGTCGGCGCGCAGATAGATGCGGCGGCCTTCAGGAGGAGCGGGCGCTGCGGCGATCGCGGCGAGGCGCTGGGGCAAAGCGGCTTCGGCGACCGCGGTATCGTTGATGAAGATCACACCCGATTTGTCGAGTACGATCTGGACCGGCTTTGCATTCTGGTCGAGCGCGCCAGCGCGGCTTTCGGGCAGGTCAACCGGGACCCCGGCGACGAGCAAGGGTGCGGTGATCATGAAGATGATCAGCAGGACGAGCATCACATCGACCAGCGGCGTGACGTTGATTTCGGCCATCGGCGCGCGGCGGGTGCGGCGGCGACCTCCGCCTCGCGCCGAGGGCAGGCCTGCGCCCATCAGCCGTCGACCTCGAGCTCGCGGCTCAGGGTGGCGTGGAAGCGGTCGGCGAAACGGCCGAGTCGCGCTTCGAGCCGGTCGAGACCGTGGGTCAGGCGGTTGTAGGCGATCACCGCGGGGATCGCCGCGAACAGCCCGATGGCGGTGGCGAACAAGGCTTCGGCGATGCCCGGGGCGACGACCGCTAGCGAAGTATTATTGGCGTCGGCGATCGCGGTGAAGGCCCGCATGATCCCCCATACGGTCCCGAACAGCCCGACGAACGGCGCGACCGACCCGACCGTCGCGAGAATGTTGAGGCGGTCGGAGAGCCGGTCGAGTTCGGCGTCGAGCGCGGCGTTCATCCGGCTCGACAGGCGTTCGCGAATTCCCGAGCGATCGACCGTCCTGACCCGCGTCGAGCGGCGCCACTCATCGAGGCCCGCAGTCAGGATCGCGGCGCTGGGGAGCTTCTCCGTCCCGCGTTTGGCGTGGAAGGCGTCGATGTCGTCGGCGGCCCAGAACGCCTCCTCATAGGCTCCGGTGGCGCGGTTGATCCGGCGCAGGCGGAGCGAATGGGTGAAAATGATCGCCCAGGTCCACACGCTGGCGGCGAGCAAGCCGAGCATGACCAATTTCACGACGATGTCGGCGTGGAGGAACAGGCTCAATGGCGACATCAGGTCGCCGGTGGCTTCGAAATTCGGCATCAATCCCCTGTTTCGTTGATCGCGCGGAACCGCTCGACCCACTCGGCCGGCTGACGCTTGGGCCGACCGTCGAGAGTGAGGAAGGCGGCGGTGACGCGAGCGTCAGTCAATGTTTCGGCCTGGCGCATGACTCGCTGATGAATGACGACCGATGCGGCGCGGATCGTCTCAAGACTGCTGCGAACGACAAGGTCGTCGCCGAGCCTGGCCGGTTTGAGGTAGCGGATCGCGACTTGGGCGACGGCATAGACCCCCGATCCGGCGTCGAGCGCGGCGCGCTGGTCGATCCCGACGGCGCGCAGCATATCCGAACGGGCGCGCTCCATATATTTGAGATAATTGGCGTAATAGACGATCCCCGCAGTGTCGGTGTCCTCGAAATAGACGGTCAAAGCGAAGCGGTGCTCGGGCCCGACGAAGCCGCCGCGATAGGGTTGGTCGAGGGGGGACGCGGTCATGGCAACCCTCTACCCCATGCGGGAGTCGCGCGGCAAACACCTAGCGGCGAACCGCCCCTGTTCGTTCGATCAGCCGCAGGATATCGCCTTGCGCCAGAGACATGTCGGCCATGTGCATTCCCCAGCCGGGGAGGAAGAAACCCAGCGCCCCGACCTCGCCGCCGATGCGGTCGGTGCGCTTGTCGCTGGGGTCGGCGTTGGTGCGGATCGACAAATAGCCGCGCGGCCCGCCGTTGACGCAGCGCGCCGAGGCGAGCCCGCTGGTCCGCAGCCACGGCGAGGGGGGCGGGCCTTGCGATGACCAAATGATCGGCCCGCCGGGAACGGGCATCGACGAGCGCGCATGCCAATATGAGTCGAGCGGTTCCCATCCGTTCGAGCCAAAGCGCGCCGGATTGACACAGGCGACGGTCATCCCGGGGGTGTTGGCAAAGCCGAACAAGGCGCCTTCGGGGGGCGCGTTCTTTTCGCGGAAGCTGGACCACGCGACGACGCAGCCCGATTGTCCCGGCGTGCTGCACAACGGGGTCGATTTGAAGCTTCCGCCGACCAGTTTTCCCTGGGGGACGATGACATTGTAGCCGGGCAGGATGGCAAGCTTGAGGCGCTTCGCTTCGGGCTTGCCCTCAATCTCGCGGGCGATGAGCTGGATCAGAAGCGCCGAGCCCTGGCTATGACCGATCACAACAAACGGGCGATTGGCGTTGCGGCCCTTGAGAAACTGGCGCCAGGCGTTGGCGACGTCGCGGTAGGCGATCATCGCCGCGCCGCGGATGTCGCCGCCGGTGGCCATCGCCGCGACCGCAGCCAGCGTCATCGAGCGATAGATTGGCGCGAACAAGCGACAGACGCTCGACAGGCGGGCAAGCTGGGCTTGCGCGGCGAATTTTTCCTCCGCGTCGCCGACGACAAGATCCGAGTTGAGCCCGCTGTCGCGCGATACCGTCGGATAGACATAGAAGCAGTCGACCGGGGGGTCCCTGGCCGCCGTCGAGCGGCCGGTCGCGCCATAACCGTCGGGCCCCAGCGTGGTGGTGGCCAGCGGGGTCGAGCAGATGTCGGCGCGGCCGGGCAGGCACAGCCAGGAAGCGGGACGGGTGTAGTCGATCGGCGCGGGTGCGGCGGCGGGCTGGGCGGCGGCGGGGGTTGCAAGACCAAGCGTGGCCAACAGGAACAAGGCGGGTCCCGGATCAAGTCCGGGATGACGATCTTTGAAGACACGGATCATTTGGCTCCGTCAGGAATGTCGAACAGCCCGGTCTGGGCACCGGCGGGCGGGTTGAGCCCGAGATGGGTCCAGCCGCGCCCGTTGAGGCAGCGCCCTCTTGCGGTGCGGGCGATGAGGCCGAGCTGAATGAGGAAAGGCTCGATCACATCCTCGATCGTGTCGCGCGGTTCGGACAGCCCGGCGGCGAGGGTTTCGACCCCGACCGGTCCGCCGCCGTAGAGATCGGCGATCATGGTGAGATAGCGGCGGTCCATCGCGTCCAATCCGAGACCGTCGATTTCGAGCCGGCCGAGCGCGCGGTCGGCGGCGGCGGCGTCGATCGTGGCATTGCCTGCGGCATGGGCGAAATCACGCACCCGGCGGAGCAGCCGCCCGGCGATCCGCGGAGTGCCGCGCGAGCGGCGCGCGACTTCATGCGCGCCATCCTCGGTGACGGGGGCATTGAGCAGCCGCGCGGCGCGGCGGACAACCTGTTCCAATTCGGCGACGCTGTAGAAATTAAGCCGGATCGGAATGCCGAAGCGGTCGCGCAGCGGGGTGGTCAGCAGGCCCTGGCGGGTGGTCGCGCCGACCAGAGTGAATTTGGGCAGGTCGATGCGCACCGAGCGCGCCGACGGACCTTCGCCGATCATCAGGTCCAAAGCGCGATCCTCCATCGCCGGATAGAGGATTTCCTCGACCGCAGGGGCGAGGCGGTGAATCTCGTCGATGAACAATACGTCGCCGTCCTCGAGATTGGTCAGCAAAGCGGCGAGATCGCCCGACTTGGCGATGACCGGGCCCGAAGTGGCGCGGAAGCCGACCCCCATTTCGCGTGCGAGAATCCCGGCGAGCGTGGTCTTGCCGAGCCCGGGGGGGCCGAAGAACAGGACATGGTCGAGCGCCTCGCCGCGTGATTTTGCGGCGTTGACGAAGATCCGGAGGTTCTCGCGCGCGCCCTGCTGGCCGATGAATTCGTCGAGGCTCTTGGGACGCAGCGCCAGGTCTGCGTCCTCGGGCTGGCGCTCGGGAGTGGTGATGCGGTCGGGATCAGTGGCCATCAGCGGGTCGTAAAGTCGCTAAAGTCGCACTTGTCACGCGCGCGCGAGGCCGAAGGTCGAAACAGGCCGGAGGACAAAAGGAGCGCGGTTCGGGTCATCCGCCCAAGATGCACATTTCCGGCGCTGTAGGACAGCGAATTGAACAGCGCGGCAGACTGCGCCGCTGAACCCAGGCGCGGGTCGAGAAACTGATGGGGCGCAATTTCCTGCGGGTTATCGCGACGCTTGGGGTGGGTAAGAGTTATTCTCTAATAATGTCACGCGCTTAACAAGCTGAACTCGGGATAGCTCGACCACTCCACCGTGCTTTCGCCCATGGCATTCAACGCGAACACCGAAGGTGCGGCCTCCGGTGTTCCTGACCAAGTGCAGAGGAGAATAATATGGAGCTCGGGGAGCACTAGGGCATGACTCAGCATCAACCTTCGAAATCCAGCCATCCATCCTTGGAATCTTGGCACGTCATAAGGAGGTATGGATTGCGATAGGACCTTTTTGGCGGATGGAATGTGAAGCGCATCTCCACAAATACCGTATATCGAATTTAGGATGCTGAATGGAAGGCCGGTGGAGATTGGTTGAGCTTGATGGTGACCAGATTCGTGCCCATGTAGCTTCAGGTCGATCGGAACCTGCAGGGGGTGGTCGCTCAGCTTCGAAAGCTCACCAAACGCCTCCTTCGGTCTCCATTTTTTAGGATCGATCGTAGCGTTGCCTTCGCGCAGGTGCGCCAACGTCGAACCCAAAAGCAAAAGCTCGCAGAATTTTCTAATTTGGAGCGCGATGAATTCGCAGTTCTTCCAGTTTGATTCGTGATCGACGTTGTCCATCAGTTCTTGGCACGACTCCTCAGCGGAGATCAGCCGTGTAGCGGCCTGCCCCATAACGACGGGATACTCGGAGTTCAGCCACTCGGTGTCGGTCACTTGGCCGCTTTCCTGAGCGCCAGCCTGACCATTGCGTCGAGCGTCGCCTCGCCTCCCAACTCCTCGCTCGCGGCCGCGACGGCGGCGCTGGCTTCGGCGGGTTTGAAGCCGAGGTTGGCGAGGGCGCTGAGGGCGTCCTGGGCGGTGGTTCCGCGCGGGGTTGGCGATCCGGCGGTGGCGGCCAGCGCGGGGCTGCCGAGTTTGCCCGCGAGTTCGTTGGCGATTCGCATCGCGAGCTTGGGGCCGACTCCGCTGGCGCGCGAAATCATCGCTTTGTCGCCCTGGGCCACGGCTCGCGAAAGCTCGGCGGGGTCGAGTACGCTGAGGATCGCGAGCGCGACGCGGCCGCCGACGCCCTGGACGCTGGTCAAAGCGCGGAAGCTCTCGCGCTCGCCGGCCGAGCCGAAGCCGAACAGGGTTTGAGAATCCTCGCGGACCTGCATTTCGGTGAGCAGCATCACTTCCCCGCCCAATGGGCCGAGCGCGTCGAGGGTGCGGGTGCTGGCGTGGACGAGGTAGCCGACCCCGGCGACGTCGAGCACCGCGCTGTCGGCGGCGGTTTCGACGAGGGTTCCGGTGAGGCGGGCAATCATGGGGACGGTCTAAGGCAATTCCCCTCCCTTTCAAGGGAGGGGAGGCTAAGGAATGCGCCGCGCTGAAGCCAGATGGTGGGCGTGGGTGATGGCGACGGCGAGCGCGTCGGCGGCGTCGGGGCCGCTGATCCTGACGCCGGGGAGAAGGCGCTGGACCATCGCGTGGACTTGTGTTTTGTCGGCGTTACCGACCCCGACGACGGCTTTCTTGACCAGCCGCGCGGCATATTCGCCGACGGGAATTCCCGAACGGGCGGCGAGCATGATGATCACCCCGCGCGCCTGGCCGAGCTTGAGGGTCGATTGGGGGTTGGCGTTGACGAACACTTCCTCGACCGCGCTGGTGTCGGGGACATGCTCGGCGAGAAGCGCTTCGAGCTGGCGAGCGAGCTCGGCGAGGCGTTCGGGGAGCGGGGTTGCCGGGCTGGTCCTGATCTGGCCGTTGGCGAGGTGCGAGAGGCGGTTGCCCTCGGCGCGGATCAGCCCCCAGCCGGTGGTGCCGAGCCCGGGATCGAGGCCGAGGATTTTCAAGTCCCTTTCTCCCCGCTCGGCTTCGCCGAGTCGCCCTCTCCCGCACGGGGAGAGGGGCCAATCAAGCGAGCCGCTCCATGATTTCGTCGCTGACTTCGTAATTGCCCCAGACCTGCTGAATGTCGTCGTCCTCGTCGAGCGCGTCGATCAGTTTCAACAAGGTCGCGGCGTCGGCTTCGTTGACATCGACCATGACTTGCGGGCGCCACGCGAGCCTGGCGCCTTCGGGCTCGCCGAGGACCGCTTCGAGCGCGCGGGTGACGTCGTGCAAGTCGCCCTGCTCGGTCCAGATTTCGTGACCGTCTTCGGACGAAGCGACGTCCTGCGCGCCGGCTTCCGATGCGGCTTCGAACACCGTGTCGGGATCGCCGACCCTGGCGGGGTAGGTGATCAGGCCCATGCGGTCGAAGGCGTGGCTGACGCTGCCCGACGCACCCAAATTGCCGCCATTCTTGGCTACCGCGGTGCGGACGTTGGTCGCGGTGCGGTTGCGGTTGTCGGTCAGCGCCTCGATGATCAGCGACACGCCGCCGGGGCCGAACCCTTCGTAGCGGATTTCCTCATAGGTTTCGGCGTCGGAC
>JANPMU010000125.1:0-5683 GCA_031427095.1 Sphingomonas sp. | reverse complement strand
GGGTGAACCCTTGGCGAGGACGGCAAGCTGACCGGCGTAGATCCGGGTCGCGCCATATTCGCCGGCCTGGTTGACGCGCAGCATCGAGGCGCGGTCGAGCGCGGGGTCGCCGGGGCGCTGCGGGCTCATTTGCGCGCGCTCCACACAAGCCAGCCAATGACGATCGCGCCGCCGAGCGAGATGATCGCGTTCCAGCCGGCCATCGAGATTCCGAGAAAGGCGAACTGGACCTGGTCGCAGCGAGTCAATGGCGTGTTTAGAATGTCGGCGAGGGTGCCGCCGCCCGCTTTGGTGCAGGTCGTGATGCCTTCGAAGATCTTGAGTTCGACCCCGGCATGATAGACCCCGATCGCTCCCGACACGGCGATCGCGACGGCGGCGAGCGCGGTCAGAGTGCGCGCGCGGGATGATAAGGCGGGGGCGGTAAAAGCGAGCGCGGCGAGAAGGATCGCGGCGGCGTGCGGCCAGCGCTGCCAATAGCACATCTCGCACGGGTTGAGGCCGCCGAGATATTGCGAACCGAGCGCTCCGCCGAGCAGGCCCAGCGGGACGAGCAAAGCGAGCAGCCGCGCGAGCGCTGGCCGCGACCATATGGTCGACGGCGCGGAAGCGGCGATCACGGCGGCGGTCATCGCGCGACGCTCAGCGCGAGCGCTTCGCGCCACCGATCGACGCGATCGCCGGGGGGGCCTCCGGGGTAGCCGTGAGACGCTTCAAGGTCTTCAGCGCATAATCGAGCTGGAAGTCCTTGATGCCCTTTTTCTCGAGCTCGGCGGCGGTGGCGGAGAATCGCGGATCGACCGTGTCATCCTGTTCGAGCAGCTTGTCGTCGACCTTGGCCTGGCTGAGCAAATGGCGCCGAAGATCGGCTTCGCGGAGCCGCGGGCGGCTCTTGTAATCGGGGTCGGACAATTGCGGGACGGCGATGTCGGGGTCGATCCCGCCGGCCTGCACCGAGCGACCCGAGGGCGTGTAATAGCGTGCCGTGGTCAGCCGAAGCGCGGTCTTTTCACCCAGCTGGAGGACGGTCTGGACCGAGCCCTTGCCGAAGCTTTTTTCGCCCATCACGATCGCGCGGCGCTGATCCTGAAGTGCTCCGGCGACGATTTCGGCGGCGGACGCGCTGCCGGCATCGACCAGAACGATGATCGGCAGTCCGTGCGACATGTCGCCCGGCTTGGCATTGAAGCGTTCGATATCGTCCTTGGCCCGACCGCGTTCGGACACGATCTCGCCCTTGTCGAGAAAGGCGTCACTGACCGCGATCGCCTGGTCGAGCAATCCGCCCGGGTTGGAGCGGAGATCGACGACATAGCCCAGAGGCTTGCCGCCGGTGGCCTTGTCGATGCCGACTAGCGCAGCTTCGGTCGCGGCGCCGGTCTGGGCCGAAAAGCCGTTGATGTTGATGACGCCGATGCCGTCTTTGACCTCCCATTTGACCGGCTTCAGCTCGATCCGCTCGCGTACCAGCGCGACGTCGAACGGCTTGTCGCGACCGGGGCGGACAATGGTCAGTTTGATCCCGGTGCCGGGCGTGCCGCGCATCTTTTCGACCGACTGGTCGAGGTCGAGCCCGTAGAGCAATTCGCCATTGATATGGGTGATATAGTCGCCGGCCTTGATCCCGGCGCGGTCGGCCGGCGTATCCTCGGTCGGGGCGATGACCTTGACCGCTCCATCCTCCTGCGTGACCGACAGGCCGAGCCCGCCGTAATTGCCGTCGGTGGTGGTCCGCATCGATTCGAAGTCGGACGCTTCGAGATAAGAGGAATGCGGGTCGAGCGCGGCGAGCATTCCGTCGATCGCGCCCTTGATCAGCACATGATCGTCGACCTGGTCGACATAATTGGCGCGGACCCGCTCGAACACGCCCATGAAGGTTTCGAGTTCCTTGTAGGTATCGACATCGGCTGCGGCGAGCGAGCTGGTGGTCACCGGGATCAGTGCGAGCGCACCGACCAGTGCAAGGGACGGGAGTAGCTTGCGAAAGCTCATGCGGGAATCCTTGATGGGCATCGGAACAGCTTAGCCAGATTTGGCGCCATTGGACAGCGCCGCAGATGAACCTGCGATGAGAGCGGCGGAGACCGGACGGCCACGGTACGAAAGTTCGATGGCGACCGGACCAAGCGCCCTGCCGATGGGGTCGCCGCGGCGAATGCGCGTTCCGACCGGAAGCGTGGTCGAGGCGTTGGACAGCAGGGTCATCCAGCCCGCGCCATGATCGATGATGATCAGGCCGTCGCGGGCGCGGAACGGGCCGGCGAAGACAATTTTTCCGTCGGCGGGGGCGGTGAGGCGGGCTCCGCGCGGCGCGGCGAGGGTCAGGCCGCGCGAGCGCACTCCGCTGGGCGAGACCTCGCCGAGGCCTTCGGTCAGGCGCGCGGCCAGCGGAAGCTGGTAAGCGAGCGGCGGCCGGGCGGCGGCGCCGACCGGTGAAAACGGGCGCGGCGGGGCGGGTCCGAACGCGGCAAGCTCGGCGGCGATGCGCGCGCGCGAACGCTGGCTTTGGGCTTCACGCGCGAGCGATTCGACGTCCTCGCCGCGGGCCAGCGCGACATCGCCGACGGTCAACGACTGGCCGGCGAGCGAAGCCGACAGGCGCAATGCGCTTTGCTCGAGCGCGGCGAACTGGCGCTGGCGACGGCCTAGCTCGGTGCGGCTGCGGGCGAGATCGGCGCGCGCGGCGCGGGTTTCTGCCTCGAGACGGCGACCTTCGGCGAGGTCGGCCGAAAGCGCCGCAGTGCGGCGGCGGATGACCGGTAGGGTCGTGTCGAGCAGCGCCCGGACGCGGACGAATTCATCGACTGAGCCTTCGTCGGCGAGGGTCAGCAGCGGCGGGCGGCGCGCCATCGTCGCAATTCCGGCGAGCAAGGATGCGACCGGGCGCTGCCCCCGGGCAAGCCGGTCGCGGCGCGCGGCGACCATAAGGGACACCATCTGGACGCGCGCATCGGCTGCGCTGATGCGCGATTCGGCGGCGGCGATCGCGGCGGCGGCGGCGGCTTGCGAGGCGTGCAGGCGCGAGGCCTGGTCGGTGGCGCGGGCGGCGGCGTTTTCGAGTCGCTGGACCTTGGCGTCGGCCTGCGCGGCATCGGCGCGGGCGCGGGCCAGTGCGCCCGCGATCGGTTCGGTCGGCGGGGCGGCGGGGTGCGCTGCCCGCCGCCAGGAGCAGTGGAGCGGCGGCCAGGAGAGCGAAGCGGCGTATCGGCCTATCCTTCACGATGATAAGGATGGTTCGCAAGGATCGACGTGGCGCGAAACAATTGTTCGGCGAGCATCGCGCGGACAAGAAGATGCGGCCACGTTGCGGGGCCGAACGAGAGCAACAAATCGGCGGAGGTGCGAATCGCGTCGTCATGGCCGTCGGCGGCGCCGATCAGGAAGCGCGCCTCGCGCTTGCCGGCATCGCGCCAGGCTTCGAGCTTTTTGGCGAAGGCGACCGAGGACAATGTCTCACCGCGCTCGTCGAGCACGATCGTGACGCTGGTGGCGGGCGATGCGGGGATCGCCCCGCCGCAATCGGGCAGCTCGGTCAATTTCGTCGGCCAGGCGATGCGCTTGATATAGCGATCGACCAGCTCAGCCTCGGGCGAACGGGCGATCTTGCCGCGGGCGATGATGTGCAGCAGCATCGCTGCCGATGACCCCCTCGTCGCCCTGGGCCGGTCAGGCGCCGGTCGCGGCGGCGGCGGGGCGCTTTTCGTCGCCGAATGCCCACATCCGCTCGAGATTGTAGAAGCTGCGGACTTCGGGACGGAACAGATGAATGATGACATCGTCGGCGTCGATCAGGACCCAGTCGGCGACCGGCAGGCCTTCGATCCGGACGTTCTTGCCATAGACCTGCTTGACCTTGGCGGCGAGCTTGTTGGCCATCGACGCGACCTGGCGCGACGACCGGCCGCTGGCGATCACCATATGATCGGCGATGCTCGACTTGCCGGCGAGCGGAATGGTGATGACTTCAACCGCCTGATCGTCGTCGAGCGATTGGAGGACCAGCGCGTGAAGCTCCTCGACGTCGATCGGGGAGCGATCCTTGCTCGCGGGGCCGGTGAGGTCGGTCAAATGATCTCCTGTCGATGTGTAACGCGCGGCGCTGCGGCCGGGCGGGTGAAGCGGCGATGCCAGTCGGGGTCGAGCGCGCGCAAACGGGTGGCGGAAGTCGGGTCGGGCGGCAGGCGAAGAAAGGTGATCGCCGGTACACTCCATCCCGTCCAAAGCCGTGCCTGGCGTGCGGGGCGGACGAACTGCCGCAGCCAGCCCATCGCGCGGGCCGCGCGGGCGGGGCCATCATAGCCGGACCGCGACAGCACCGCAATCGGGACGAGCCGGGCAAGCCCGCGCCAGGTCTTCCACTGATGAAATTGGGCCACAGTGTCGGCCCCCATCAGCCAGATGAAGCGGTCATCAGGGTGACGGGCGAGGATCAGGCGCAGCGTGTCGATGGTAAACCGGGTCCCGGCGCGGGTTTCGAAATCGCTCACTTTGATCGGCGCGCGACGGGCCATCGCCCGGGCGGATGCGAAGCGCGTGGCGAAGGGCGCCATTTCGCTGGACGATTTGAGAGGATTGCCGGGGGATACCAGCCACCAGATCTCGTCGAGGCCGAGCGCGTCCAATGCGGCGAGGCTCATCCGGCGGTGGCCGCGATGGGCCGGGTTGAAGCTCCCGCCGAGAAGACCGATGCGCCGCGCCATTCGCGCCGTGGCTAGCATCCCCCCTCGACCGGCGCCACCGCAAGCGACAATGATGGGGCGAGGGGAAGGGCATGAGCGATGTCGAAAGCATTGGCGAGATCGTAACAGCGGGGTAATCGCCAACGCGGTCGAACCCGGCGCTGGCGGCGACGGCGTCGTCCGCGACGGTGCCTGCCTCAATTGCGGCACGGAACTCAGCGATGCCTTGTGTGCGGCGTGCGGGCAGAAAGCCCGGGTCCATCGTTCGCTAGCCAACTTCTTTCACGACATGATCCAAAGCCTTAGCGGCAGGGGAATTTGGCGGCCATGATGCGGTTCGTCGCTTCGGTCATGTCGATCCGCGCCCGTTCGGCGCTCATCGACTGCGCCGACGCCATCGCCGGAACCAGCGCGGCGACGGCCGCGACAATTAATTTCAGGCGCATGAAATCCCTCCCCGCCCCCAATCAGGGCAGGGAGGCAATGAAAAAATATTGAACCGTGATCAAGTCACGGTGGAACGGTGGTGCGGCTGTAACTCGAGCGACGATTAGACGCCGGAGAGTCCGGCGAAGGAGCGGCATTTTTGCCAGCTGATGGTGTCGCTCCAAGCCACCGATCCGTCGTTTTGGCCAAGCGCATCGAAATAATGTCGAGCGACTTCACGATCGTTGAACTCGCAACCGAACTTCGCAAAGTTGGCGAGATTCCACGGGTCGGGATGGCGCTGGGCAACATCGCGCATCGCCAGCTTCATGGTCTCCAAGTCGATTGCTTCGGCCCAGCAGATGCAATTGCCGGCGCTAGCACTCCAATAATAGCGCGCATAAGCGCCGAGGCCGTCTTGCTTGCGGGTCCGCTCGACCGCGTAACGCGCTGCGGCCTCGATCGCCTCGGTGCTGCCAGACCATTGCGGCTGATTGTAATAATATGCATGTCCGTAGAGGCCATAATAATACGGCTCCTTGGCCGCAGCCTCATCCAGCAGCTTCTGGAACTCG
>JANPMU010000124.1:0-2358 GCA_031427095.1 Sphingomonas sp. | reverse complement strand
AATTTCGAACAGGAGAGCATCGCAGCCAGATCCGAAGCCGGCCAGCAGGACGATATCGCCGGGCTTGGCCGCCTCCAGGGCGAGGGCGAGCGCATAAAGCGCATGCGCAGCGCCCAGATCGCCGGCATGTGCCTCGACTTCCGCGGCGTGATTCGGCGCGGTGATCTTCAACGCCTTCGCGATTTCGCGCCAAACCCCGGACACCGGTTCATGGACCGCGGCGTGCGAAACCGCCGAGGGCGATATTCCGGCCGCTTCGCATGCCGCGCTTATGGTCGGCACGATGACCTGCCGCGCCGCAATCTCGCGGACGAACCGCTCCTCGTACGCATATGGAGTCGGCGACTCGCGCGACGAATAGATATCGATCAGGTCGTGCGAGTGGCTGGCATGGCCGATCAGCCGTGCGCCCCCTTTATCGCCGACGGACACTGCGGCGCCGCCGTCGCCAAAGCCAAGATGCTGCGCGCTGCCCGGGCGAGCAGGGCGTTTCTCGCCCGCCGCGATGATCGAGTTGCCGGAGCCGAGCAAGGCATCCAGCAAAGCGGTGACCCCACACCGGCGCGAGCCCGACACATCGATCGTGCGGACGGTTTCGGGAAGGCCGAGGCCAGCCGCCGCGAGGGTTGCCTGGGAGCGCTCATAAAAGGGTGCGGACGTCGAGGCGAACACCAGTCGATCCGCCGCAGGAAGCGCGCGGGCAGCCTCTACGGCGAGTGTCAGCGCGTCCTCGTCCCAGCCCGCCACAGCGCGTCGCCCGGCAGCGCGCCCGCCGAGTCCGGCGAAGCGCAGCGCCTTGGACGCTGCCGCGCGGTCAAGCCGTAGCAACGGCAAATAACCACCGATTTGAGCAATGAACCTGTCGTGCATGCCGGACCTATCATCTGCGCTAATCGCGTTTTTGTCCCGCGATCGTTGACAGCAATCCGCATATTTGTAAACATGTTCACGAAGGCTGAGAGCGCGATCGGCCTTGGCGTGGCAGGGTGGCGGTGGATATGACGAAGTCTTCAGCCGATCATCTCGCCCGCAAGGTGGCTCTGGCGGCTCGCATAAATTGGGCAAGGAGCTCCGACTGATGAGTGAGCAGTCGCAGCGTGCAACCGGGAATGACCGATGATCGAGCGCACCATTTTCCGTGAAGAGCACGACATGTGGCGGGAAACCGTCCGCAAATTTGTCGAGCGAGAGATTGTGCCGTTCCACGCCCAGTGGGAAGAGGATGGCATCGTTCCGCGTGAACTGTGGCTCAAGGCGGGGCGGGAGGGGCTGCTCTGTTGTACGGTTCCGGAGGAATATGGTGGCCTGGGGCTGGATTATTTGTTCGATACTGTTGTCTTCGAAGAATTGTGGCGCGTCGGTGCAAGCGGGCCGGGCTTCCTGATCCACACGGACCTTGTCGCCACCTACATCATGTCGTTTGGCAGTGAGGAGCAAAAACGTCACTGGCTGCCAAAGATGGTGCGGGGCGAGGCGATCGGAGCGCTCGGCATGACCGAGCCCCATGCCGGAAGTGATCTCAAGGCGCTGCGCACTCGGGCGACCCGCGATCCCGACGCGGCGCCGGGTGACAATGACGCCGACTTCATCATCAACGGCCAGAAAGTGTTTATCTCGAACGGCCAGATGTGCGACGTGATCGTGCTCGCCACCAAGACTGACAGCGCGGCGGGCGCCCATGGTGTCTCTCTGTTCCTGGTTGATGCGGCCACGCCGGGTTTCAACCGCGGCAAGAATCTCGCGAAGTTAGGGATGAAGGCGCAGGACACGTCTGAATTATTCTTCGAGGACATGCGCGTCCCCGCTTCCGCCTTGCTGGGCGGCGAGGGCGAGGGTTTCAAGCTGATGATGACGAAGCTGTCGCAGGAACGGCTCGCACAAGCGATCCGCTCGGCAACGGTTACCGAAACGATCATCGGGTGGACGGTCGATTACACTGCTGAACGGCGCGCCTTTGGGCAGGCGATTGCCGATTTCCAGAATACGCAGTTCGTGTTGGCCGACCTGCAGGCGCGGTCAGTGGTGGCCCGGGTGTTCACCGATCACTGCATCGCGCTGTTCATGGACGGGAAGCTCGATTCCGTGACCGCCGCGATGGCCAAGATGGTCACTGCCGAACTGCATTGCGAAACCGCCGACAAGTGTCTGCAATTGTTCGGCGGCTGGGGGTATATGTGGGAATATCCCATCGCCCGGGCCTATGCCGATGCCCGTATCGTCAAGATCGCCGGCGGATCGATCGAGATCATGAAGACGATCATCGCGCGCGAAATGTTCAAGGGTAAACTCACGCCGCGAAAGGTCATCTGACAGGTGGATTTGCCGGAGCCAGGGAGCGCGAATTTGGCGAGCAGTGAT
>JANPMU010000123.1:0-2587 GCA_031427095.1 Sphingomonas sp. | reverse complement strand
CGGTGTGCTGCGGCGGGATCGTCGGGATGGGCGAGACCCGCGCCGACCGGGTCGGTTTTCTCCACGCGCTGGCGAGCCTGCCGCGCCACCCCGAAAGCGTGCCGATCAACGCGCTGGTGCCGATCAGGGGGACGGTGCTTGGCGACCTGCTCGCCGATACCCCGCTGGCGCGGATCGACGACATCGAGTTTGTGCGCACCGTTGCGGTCGCGCGGATCACCATGCCGCGCTCGATGGTGCGATTGTCGGCGGGGCGCGAGAGCATGTCGGAGTCGACCCAGGCGCTGTGCTTCCTCGCCGGAGCGAATTCGATCTTCACCGGGGACAAATTGCTGACCACCGCCAATGCCGGCGACAGCGCCGACGCCGCGCTGCTCGCCAAGCTCGGCATGGTGCCGATGACCGATGCGGAGCCGATGCGCATGGAAGCCGCCGAATGACCTGCTTTCGTCATCCCGGGCTTGACCCGGAATCCACCTTTTCTTCCACCGCCGAAAAGGCAGGTGGACCCCGGATCAAGTCCGGGGTGACGGGCTAGGAGGCGAGCATGATCACCTCACTCCTCATCGCCAATCGCGGAGAGATCGCGTGCCGGATCATCCGTACCGCGCGGGCGATGGGGGTGCGCACGGTCGCGGTTTATTCGGACGCCGATGCCAAGGCGCTGCATGTCCGGCAGGCCGATGAGGCGGTGCATATCGGGGCGAGCCCGGCGCGCGAATCCTATCTTGTCGGTGACAAGATCATCGCCGCCGCCAAGGCGACCGGCGCCGAGGCGATCCATCCGGGCTACGGCTTCCTCAGCGAGAACGCCGACTTTGCGCAAGCGGTGATCGATGCCGGGCTGGTGTGGGTCGGCCCCAACCCCGACAGCATCCGCGCGATGGGGCTGAAGGACGCCGCCAAGGCGCGGATGATTGCGGCGGGGGTGCCGGTCACGCCGGGTTATCTTGGCGAGGATCAGAACCCCGCGACGCTCAAGGCCGAGGCGAAGAAAATCGGCTTCCCGATCCTGATCAAGGCGGTCGCGGGGGGCGGCGGCAAGGGCATGCGGCGGGTCGAGGCGGTCGCCGAGTTCGACGACATGCTCGACAGCTGCAAGCGCGAGGCGGCGTCGTCGTTCGGTGACGACCGGGTGATCCTCGAAAAATATATCCTCTCGCCGCGCCACATCGAGGTGCAGGTGTTCGGCGATGCCCACGGCAACGTCGTCCATCTGTTCGAGCGCGACTGCAGCTTGCAGCGCCGCCACCAGAAGGTCATCGAGGAAGCCCCCGCACCGGGGATGGACGTCGCGACCAGAGAAGCGATCTGCGACGCCGCCGTGCGCGCCGCCCAGGCGGTCGATTATGTCGGCGCGGGGACGATCGAGTTCATCGCCGACGCCAGCGAGGGCCTGCGCGCCGACCGCATCTGGTTCATGGAAATGAACACCCGGCTCCAGGTCGAACATCCGGTGACCGAGGAGATCACCGGGGTCGACCTGGTCGAATGGCAATTGCGCGTTGCGAGCGGGGAGAAGCTGCCGAAGAAGCAGGACGAGCTTTCGATCACCGGCTGGGCGATCGAGGCTCGGTTATATGCGGAGGATCCGGCAAAGGGGTTTTTGCCGAGTGTGGGGCGGCTGGAACACTTTATCATCCCGTCGCCCGTTGGCATCGATGTTCGAGTGGAGACTGGCGTTGAGGTAGGTGACGCCATCTCCCCTTTTTACGATCCGATGATCGCAAAAATTGTAGTCAGGGCAGAGAACCGGGCTGCGGCTTCATCTGATCTCGCCGAGGTCTGTGAGGGGACGGAAGTCTGGTCTGTTCGAACGAATGCGGGTTTCTTGGCTCGGGCTCTTCGTCATCCAAAATTCAAAGAGGGCGAAGTGACGACCGCTTTCATTGCGAGCCATGAAGACGAGCTGTTGGTGAGCCCAAAATTGCAGATGTCACTTCGAGACGATGCGGCAGCGGCGTTGATTGGTCGCGAAATTCGGGGCTTCGGTAAAACCTACGGCACGGTTCAAGAGGAACTGGCGTTTCTAACTCCGGGTGGCGTTTGGCGAGAGGCGATCGGCTTTAGGTTGAATGGAGCGCTCAATCGAAAGGTCGCGTTTGGTCCCGATGATGAAGCACCATCAATGTATGACTTGCCGAACGACTGGCTCGATCGCTTTACGTCAATCGAGGAAACCAGCGGTGGGTATGTCGTCTTTGACGCAGGCGAAGCCCTCCTCATTCGGACTGAATCACGCGGCAGTGTTGGCGCCGCTGCCGGTGACGGCGCGATCCTCGCGCCGATGCCGGGCAAGGTGACCGCAGTCGAAGTCGCGGCGGGGGATGTGGTCACCAAGGGCCAGCGTCTGCTCACGCTCGAGGCGATGAAGATGGAGCATGGGCTTGTCGCGCCGTTCGACGGGGTGGTGGCGGAGCTCAATACGGTCGCTGGCGCGCAGGTGCAGGTCGATGCGGTGCTGGTGCGGGTGACGGCGGCGGAAGCGCCCTCACCGTCACCCCGGGCTTGACCCGGGGCCTGCCTTCCTTTCACAGCCGCCGAGGAAAAAGGCGGGTCCCGGGTCAAGCCCGGGATGACGAGGAGG
>JANPMU010000122.1:0-14819 GCA_031427095.1 Sphingomonas sp. | reverse complement strand
GAAACCGATAGCGAGCGGCTTGCCCATCGCCGTCGCCGTCGCAGTCGCGCGATTTGCCCCGACCTTGCGCACGCTGGGCGGGCGCGTGCCGGTCAGCCGGGCAATGGCGTTGTCGATCGAGCGCTCCGTCTGGGCGAGCAGACTGGTGCGCGGCGGGGGGAGGGGTTTGCCGCGTTCCAGGGCGACGGGCAGCGGTTCGGCGGCGGGCAGCAGCTGGATGGTCGCCGCCAGTCCCGCCAGCGACAGCACCACCAGCAGCACGAACAGGATCGCCGACACCGCGAAGCGCCGTCGCCGTCGCCCGGTCGGATCGAAAAAAACCGCGCGCTCAGCCAAGGCCGGACCGCCCGCTCGCCGGCACTCGCCGCCGCCGCCACTCGAGCCAGCCGAGCAGCAACCCGATTCCCGCCGCCGCCGCGATCACCGCATTGGCCGGGGTCAGCAGCAATTTCACCAGCCACACGATTTGTCGCCCGAACGTATAGCCCAGCCACACCAGGCCCGGTCCCCAGATCGCCGCCGACGCCAGTTGCAACAGCGCAAAGTCCCGCGCCTTGACCCGGCTCATCGAAATCGCCACCGGCCCCGCGATCCTGAATCCGTAAATGAACCGAAAGCCGAAGCAGAATAGCCGCGGATGCCGCTCGATCAGCATCAGCGCGCGAGTGAACACGGGCTTCTCGGTGATCCGCTGGACCAGCCGATGCTCGCGCTGCGACCGCCCGACGTGAAAGAATAGCTGGCACGACAGGAACGCACCGATGAATGCCGCCAGTGCCGCTCCCCACGGCGAGAACAACCCGTGGCGCGCGACCGCCCCGCCGATCACGACCGCGCTTTCGCCTTCGATCGCGCCGCCCAGCCCGACGCCGATCGCGCCGAACCGTTCGATCAAATGGTGAAGGTCGAGTGACATGGATGGCGCTCTAACGCATGATGGAGCGTCTTGCCTCCATATTCGCCGATGTCCCTAAATCAGCAGGAAATCAGTGATAAACCCGTTGTTCAGGCCCTGGGACAATTGCTTGGCCCCGGCGCGCTGGCGAAACGGCTCGCGATCCATTGCATGGTCAGCGCGGTGGCATCGCTCGCGCTCGTTTCATGGCCTTTACGCTCGCCTAATTCTCGTCGCCCATCTTCAGCGCCGCAATAAACGCCTCCTGCGGGATGCTGACATTGCCATATTCCCGCATCCTGGCCTTGCCCTTCTTCTGCTTGTCGAGCAGCTTGCGTTTGCGCGTCGCATCCCCGCCGTAGCACTTCGCCGTGACGTCCTTGCGCATCGCGCTGATCGTTTCGCGAGCGATGACCTTGCCGCCGATCGCGGCCTGGATCGGGATCTTGAACAAATGCCGCGGGATCAGCTCTTTGAGCCGCTCGCACATCCCGCGCCCGCGCGCCTCGGCGGTGCCGCGGTGGACGATCATGCTCAATGCATCGACCGGCTCCTCGTTGACCAATATGCTCATCTTGACGAGGTCGCCCTCGCGGTGGCCGATCTGGTGATAATCGAAGCTGGCATAGCCCTTCGACAAGGATTTGAGCCGGTCGTAGAAATCGAACACCACCTCGTTGAGCGGCAGCTCGTAGGTGATCTGCGCGCGCCCGCCGACATAGGTCAGATTTTTCTGGATGCCGCGGCGGTCCTGGCACAGCTTGAGGATCGAGCCGAGATATTCGTCGGGAACATAGATCACCGCCTCGATCCACGGTTCCTCGATCGACGCGATGCGGCTCGGGTCGGGCATGTCGGCGGGGTTGTGCAGCTCGAGCAGTTTTATCCCCGCCGGGTTGGCGTGGGCCAGATGGATTTGGTAGATCACCGACGGCGCGGTGGTGATCAGATCGAGGTCATATTCTCGGGTGAGTCGCTCCTGGATGATCTCGAGGTGGAGCAAGCCGAGGAAGCCGCAGCGAAAACCGAAGCCCAATGCCGCGCTGCTCTCGGTTTCGAAGCTGAAGCTGGCGTCGTTGAGGCGCAGCTTGCTGATGCTCTCGCGAAGCTTGTCGAAGTCCGCCGCGTCGACCGGGAACAGCCCGCAGAACACCACCGGCTGGACCTCCTTGAAGCCCGGAAGTGCCTCCAGCGCGGGGCGTTTGGCATCGGTGATGGTGTCGCCGACGCGGGTCTGCGCGACCTCCTTGATCTGCGCGGTGATGATCCCGATTTCGCCTGCGGCGAGCTCGGTGAGGACTTCCAATTTAGGGCGCATGCAGCCGACGCGATCGACCAGATGGCGGCTCCCCGCCGCCATGAACATGATTTCCTGGCCTTTGGCGATGACCCCGTCGATGACCCGGATGAGGATGACGACGCCGAGATAGGGGTCGTACCATGAATCGACCAGCATCGCCTTCAGCGGTGCGTCGCGATCGCCCTTGGGCGGGGGGATGCGTTCGATGATCGCGTCGAGCACTTCCTCGATGCCGATGCCGCTCTTGGCGCTGGTCATCACCGCGTTTGAAGCGTCGAGGCCGATCACTTCCTCGATTTCGGCGCGGACCTTTTCGGGTTCGGCGGCGGGGAGGTCGATCTTGTTGATGACCGGGATGATCTCGTGGTCGTGCTCGATCGATTGATAGACATTGGCGAGCGTCTGCGCCTCGACCCCCTGCGCCGCGTCCACGACCAAGAGCGCGCCTTCGCACGCGGCGAGGCTGCGGCTGACTTCATAGGCAAAGTCGACATGGCCCGGCGTGTCCATCAGGTTGAGCTCATAGCCCTTCCAGTGGAGGCGCACCGTCTGGGCCTTGATCGTGATCCCGCGCTCTTTCTCAATGTCCATATTGTCGAGCAGCTGGGGCGTCATTTCGCGTTGCGTGAGCCCGCCGGTGGTCTGGATCAGCCGGTCAGCCAGGGTCGACTTGCCATGGTCGATGTGCGCGATGATGCTGAAATTGCGGATTTTGGAAAGCGGGGTCATCCCGCGCCGCTAGCAGAGAGCTTCGCGCGCAGCCAGTCCGCGGGACCGGACTTGGTCGGCTTCCCCGCACCAGCCAGGAATGTTACGCAGGCCGCACATTGAGGAGGACAAAGATGTTCCGATATATAATCGCGCTCGCCGCAACGGCAGCGCTTGGGGTCACCGCCGCGCCTGCTGCCGCGCAGCGGCTCGCAAAGCCCTCGGGAACCCAGAAGCTTCAGCAGGCGACGATGAACGACGTACCGCGTTGTTCGCGCAAGCTGGGCACGGTGTCGGTCATGGACGGCGATGATCCGTCTGGCTGGACCCAGTTCCAGCTGGCCGGGCCGCAAAAGCTCCTCAAGGTGCTGATCCAGCGGTCGGGTTGCTTCAATCTGGTCGATCGCGGCTCGGGACTGAGCGCAGCGCAACGCGAGCGCGATATCGGCAGCGATCTGGGCCTGCAGCGCCGCTCGAACGTCGGTCAGGGCCAGATCAAGGCCGCCGATTATGTCCTGATCGCCGAAGTGCAGGCATCGAATAGCAATTCGGGCGGCGGCGCGGTCGGCGCGGGTATCGGCGGGCTGTTCGGCGGACGGTTCGGCGGGCTGGCGGGCGGACTCAGCAGCAAAAAGATGGAGGCGAACACGGTCCTTTCGCTGACCAACGTCCGCACGACGGAAACGATCGCGGTGCAGGACGGCTATGCCGCCAAGAACAGTCTGAGCTTCGGCGGGCTCGGCGGCGGGGGATTCTTCGGTGGTGGCGCAGCTGCGGTCGGCGGTGGCTATGACAACACCGACATCGGCCGGATCGTCACGCTGGCGTTCATCCAGGCCTATGCGAAGATGGTCACCGATCTCGGGCTGGTGACGCCCGGCGATGCCGGGACCGCGCAAGCCGCGCCGGCGAAGACCTTTACCGCGCAGACATCACTGGCGATGCGCGCGACTGCGGCCGCCAGCGGCAAAGTGGTCCGCACGCTACCGGCCGGCGCAATCGTCTATCCGACGGGCGTCAAGAACGGCTTGTGGTGGGAAGTCGCCGACGAGAACGACAATGTCGGCTGGGTGCTGAACACCAAGCTGGCGCCGTCGAACTGAGGCAGGCGGGGCGAGGGGCCGCCGCCCAAGAAGCGCACGAGTTCGGCAAAGCAAATCTGCGCGTGATGCCGTCCCTGACGGTCGGCTGTTCGTCGAATAGTCAGGCGCTTTGACCGAGCGGCGTTGCGCCGGGCGCGCGCATGGCTAAGGTCGTGCCCGCTTGCCATTCTCGCCGGAGTTTCAACCCGATGTCCCCGATCCGCCTCAACATCCTGCTTGCCAGCGCCTCGCTGCTCGCCGCTTGCGCCACCGCTCCGCGCCAAGCCGCGCTTGCCCCGCCGCCGCTCGTGGGCGAAACGGCAGTCGCCGAGCCGGTTCCGGTATCCGCACTGGTCAGCCAGGTTGTGATTCCGCATTCGTCGTTCAAGCTCGACAATGGCCTCACCGTCATCGTCCACGAGGATCGCAAGGCGCCGGTGGTCGCGGTCAGCACCTGGTATAATGTCGGGTCGAAGGACGAGCCCAGGGGCAAGACCGGTTTCGCGCATCTGTTCGAACATCTGATGTTCAACGGCTCGGAAAATCTGCCCGGCGATTATTTCACTTATCTGCAGCAGATCGGCGCGACCGATTACAACGGCACCACCGCATTCGACCGCACCAATTATTTCGAAACCGTCCCGCGCGGCGCGCTCGAGCGGGCTTTGTTCATGGAATCGGACCGCATGGGGCACCTGCTCGGCGCGATTACCCAAGGCGTGCTCGATAACCAGCGCGGCGTGGTCCAGAACGAGAAGCGCCAGGGCGATAATCAGCCCGGCGGGCTCGTCTTCTACGAAGTGCTCAAGAACATCTTCCCCGACGGTCATCCCTACCAGCATCTGCCGATCGGCTCGATGGCCGATCTCGACGCCGCCAGCCTCGCCGATGTGAAACAGTGGTTCGCCGACAAATATGCCCCGAACAATGCGGTGATCGTTCTCGCCGGCGATATCAGCGCGGCCGAGGCCCGCCCGATGGTCGAGAAATATTTCGGCTCGATCGCGCGCGGTCCGGTCAATGTTCCCGCCGCCGCTGCGATCCCGACGCTGACCGTGGCCAAGTCCGAAGTGATGAAGGACCGCGTCGCGGCGGTCCAGATCCAGCGTTACTGGCCGATGCCCGGGCTGCTCGACCGCCAGCTGGTCGCGCTTGATGTCGGCGGTTCGGTGCTCGGCGGCCTTGCCAGCTCGCGTCTCGACAAGGTGCTGGTCCGCGACGAACAGCTCGCGGTCGGGGTTTCGGCCGGGATGTTCCCGTTCCAGCGGGTCGGGATCTTCACCGTCAGCGCGACGGTCAAGCCGGGGGTCGATCCGGCACTGGTCGAAAAGCGGCTCGACGAACTGGTCAGCCAATATGTCGCCGAAGGCCCCAATGACGACGAAGTGCGCCGCGCGGTGATGAGCGAATTGTCCGGACGCATCAAAGGCCTTGAGCAGGTCGGCGGGTTCGGCGGCAAGGCGGTCGCATTGGCCGAGGGTCAGGTCTACGCCAACGACTCCGATTATTACAAAAAAACGCTCGCCACTTACGCCAGCCTGACCCCGGCCGAAGTTCGCTCGGCGATGGGCGAATGGCTGACCAAGCCGGCCTATTCGCTTCGCCTCGAGCCCGGCGACCGTCCCGCCTATCAGGAGGCCAAAGCGGTGGCATCGGCGGCGATCAAGCGTCCGGCCGGTGCGGTGGCATCGGCGGCGGTGCCACGTGCGATCCCGCCGCTAGAGAGCCTCGCCGCGCTCGATTTTCCAGATGTCGTCCACACTGCTCTGTCGAACGGCGTGCGGATTGCTTATGCTCAGCGCGGCGCCGTCCCGACCACCCAGATCGCATTGTCGTTCGACGCGGGCTATGCCGCTGACGCGCCTGCGGACCGCGGCTTGCAGAGCCTGACGCTTGGCCTGCTCGAAGAAGGCTTCGCACAGCTGACGTCTCAGCAGGTCGCCGAAGCGCAGGAGCGGCTTGGTGCCAACATCAGCACCAGCGGCTCGGCCGATCGCAGCGTCATCGGCCTGTCCGCACTCAGCGCCAACCTCGCCCCGTCGCTCGATCTTGTCGCTGACATGATCCAGCGCCCGACCCTTGCCACCGACGAAATCGACCGCGTCCGCGCGCAGACGCTGACCGCGATCGCCCAGACCCAGAAGGATCCGGGCGGCATCGCCTCACGCGTACTGCCGCCCTTGCTGTATGGCGAAAATCATCCTTACGCCGCGACCGGGCTTGGCGACGCTGCGGCGGTGACCCGCTTCACCCGCGATGATCTGATCGGTTTCCAGTCACGCTGGCTGCGTCCCGACAATCTCGAAATCTTCATCGTCTCGGACCGCCCGCTGGGCGAGGTGAAGGCGTTGCTCGAACAGCGTTTCGGAAGCTGGGCGACCCCGCAAGTGCCGCGGGGAGTCAAGGCATTCACCGCGCCGCCGACCCGTCCGAAATCGCCGCGAATCGTGCTCATCGATCGCCCGGGCTCGCCGCAGTCGATCATCTATGGCGGGCAGATCACCCCGATCGATCCGCGCGGCGACATCACCCAGATCAGCAGCGCCAACGACATCCTCGGCGGCAACTTCCTGTCGCGGATCAATATGGACCTGCGCGAAAAGCGCGGCTGGTCTTATGGCGTTCGCGGCTCGGTCGCGCCAAACGAGCGCGTTGTGCCCTATATCGTCAATGCCCCGGTCCAGGCCGACCGCACCGGCGAGTCGATCGTCGCGCTGAACCAGGACATCACCGCCTTCCTCGGCGCGCAAGGCACGACCGAGGAGGAACTCACCCGCACGGTCGCCAACAACATCAACCAGCTTCCGGGGCGCTTCGAAACCTCGGGCGCGGTACTCGCGGCGATGCAGTCCAACGCACTTTATGGACGGCCGGACAATTACTACGAACTGCTCGCCGATCGCTATCGCGGCCAGACCCGCGCCAGCCTCGACGCCGCCCTGCGCGGGGTGATCGATCCGCAGGGCTTTGTCTGGGTTGTGGTCGGCGATGCCGCGAAAATCCGTGGCCAGCTCGACAAGCTCGGCATGCCGATCACCGTCGTCCAGCCGCGTTAAAGGGCTCGGACCAGCTTAGCCGAGCCGGGTGACGTGGCCCATTTTCCGGCCTGGTCGCGCGACCCCTTTGCCATAAAGGTGAAGATGCGCGCCCGGCTCGGCGATGATTGAAGGCCAGCTATCGACCTCGTCGCCGATCAGATTGTCCATCGTCACGCGCTCTGCGGTCCGCGCGGTCGAGCCCAGCGGGAGCCCGCATACGGCGCGGATATGCTGCTCGAACTGCGACGTCACCGCGCCCTCGATCGTCCAATGCCCGCTATTATGGACCCGCGGCGCGATCTCGTTGACCAACGGGCCGTCGGCACAGGCGAAAAATTCGACTGTCAACATCCCGACATGGTTCAGCGTGGTGGCGATCCGTCTGGCGAGCTCCGCCGCCTCGGCGACCTGGCCGTCGATCGGCGGACCGGCGGGCAGCTCGGATCGGCGCAATATGCCCGCTTCATGATGGTTGCGCGCGCTGTCCCACACCGCGCAATCGCCGTCCGCACCGCGCGCCAGCAGCACCGAAAATTCGGCGATATAGTCGACCGCCGCCTCGGCCACCGCGGGCCGCGCGCCGATCGCCTGCCACGCCGCTTTGGCCGCGGCGACATCGCGCACCCATGCCTGGCCCTTGCCGTCATAGCCCAGCCGGCGGCTTTTGAGCACGACCGGTAGCCCGAGCGCGTCGATCGCCGCCGCAATATCGTCCGGCCCATCGATTTCGCGCCACGGCGACACCCGCCCGCCGACGCTTTCGATGAAGCGCTTTTCGACCGCGCGGTCCTGCGCGATCTCGAGCGACTCTGTCCCCGGATGCAATTTCTCGCCAATCGCGGCCAATGGCGCGACCGGCAGATTCTCGAACTCATAGGTGACCACATCGACCGCCGCCGCGAACGCGCTGAGCGCGTCCAGATCGTCGAACGCCGCGCGCATATGCGCCGCCGCGACGGCGGCCGCTGGCGGCGCCTCATCGGGCGAATAGATCGTGCAGCGATAGCCCAGTTGGGCCGCCGCCATCGCCATCATCCGGCCAAGCTGACCGCCACCGACAATGCCGATCATGGACCCCGGGGCGATGATCATTCGGGGCGGTCGGGAACGGCTTCGGTCTGCGCCGCGCGGTAATCCGCAACCCGCTGCGCCAGCGCGTCATCGCTCAAAGCCAGAATCGACGCCCCGAGCAGCGCGGCGTTGACCGCCCCGGCGCGCCCGATCGCCAGCGTTCCGACCGGTACGCCGGCCGGCATCTGCACGATCGACAGCAGGCTATCGACCCCCTTGAGCGCCAGCGACTCGATCGGCACGCCGAGCACCGGCAGCGCGGTCATCGATGCTGCCATCCCGGGCAGATGCGCCGCACCGCCCGCTCCGGCGATGATCAGTTTGAGGCCCCGGTCCTTCGCCCCGCGCGCGTAGGCATATAATCGATCGGGGGTGCGGTGCGCCGAAACCACCCGAACGTCATGCGCGACCCCCAGCGCATCGAGCGTTTCGGCGGCGTGGCGCATCGTTTCCCAGTCGGACGCGCTGCCCATGATGATCCCGATCACCGCTTCGCTCATCCCGACTTCCCCTTCGCGTTGCGCGAGGCGGGTCTTACGGAGGCGGCGGCGGCGGCGCAATCTGGGACAGCGAGAAAGCGTGATTCCACTTTTGGGTTGATCTGCGTTATGGCGCTGTCAACCATGGGGGTGCGTACCAATGCCCGATGCGCGAGACGATTGCTCGGATCCCACCCAGCTGATGGCGACCATCACCGCATTGCGCGGTGAGGTCGCCCGGCTCACGGCTCGCGTCGAGGAGCTCGATCAGCTCGCCCATCTCGACTCGCTGGTTCCGCTGCCCAACCGCCGGGGCCTTGTTCGCCAGCTCGAAATGCTGATCGCCCGGACCGAACGCTATGGTGCTCCCGCAGCAATGCTGTTCGTCGATCTCGACGGGCTCAAGCTGCTCAACGACAGTTTTGGGCACTGCGCGGGTGACGCGTCGCTGGTCCATGTCGCGCAATTGCTTGTCGGCGGCGTTCGCCAGAGCGACACTGTCGCCCGCGTCGGTGGCGACGAATTCACGATCCTGCTCGACCATGCCGATGAAACCAGCGCATGCCAGACGGCGGAGCGCCTGGTCAATCTGGTCGCCGATTGCGATTTCATTCATGACGGAATCCTGATGCCGCTGAGCGTCGCGATCGGGGTCACCATGATCGAGCGCGGCGATACGCCGACGTCGGTGATGGCGCGGGCCGATCAGGAGATGTACCGGGTCAAGGTCGCCGCCTAAGCGGGTTTTTCCGACAGAAAATAGCGGGCAAGCACTTCAAGATCGGCACCCAGTTCATAGATGATCGGCTGGCCGGTCGGGATTTCGAGCCCGACGATTTGATCATCGCTGATCCTGGACAAATGCTTTTCCAGCGCGCGCAGCGAATTGCCATGCGCCGCGACGATGACCCGCTCGCCGCGCCTGAGCGCCGGCGCGATTTCCGATTCATAATAAGGCAGGACCCGGTCGATCGTATTCTTGAGGCTCTCCGATGCCGGCACCGCAATCCCCGCGTAGCGGCGATCATTGTCCATCCGGTACGGGCTGTCGAGGTCCATCGGCGGCGGCGCCACGTCGAACGACCGCCGCCAGATCCTGACCTGGTCGGACCCGACGCGGGCGATCATCTCGGCCTTGTCGAGCCCGGTCAGACCACCATAATGGCGTTCGTTGAGCCGCCAGTCCTTCGTCACCGGCAGCCACAGCCGGTCCATTTCCTCGAGCAGCAGGTTGAGCGTCGCGATCGCGCGCGATTGAACGCTGGTGAAGCAATTGTCGAAGTCGAACCCGCGCTCGCTCAGCAGCCGCCCCGCGCCGCGCGCCTCCTCGATGCCTTTGGCGGTGAGGCCGACGTCCCACCAGCCGGTGAAACGATTCTCGAGATTCCACTGCGACTGGCCATGGCGAAGCAGAACCAGCGTCGGCATCAGGCGACCGCTTCGACCGTCGCGTCCGCTTTGTCCTTGCCGGAAACGAGTTCTGGAAGCACGCCGTGGAGCGCGTCGAGGCAGGCGTGGGCAAGGAATTTCGAGCGCTCGGGCGACCAGCCGCGGAGCGGGTCGGGCAGGTCGAAATTATCCTTGAACGGCATTTCCAGCGTCATCGACACCGCGCCGAAGCGTTCGGCCAATTGGGTCGTCGACATCGTCAGATTGGCCTTGCCCGGGGGCGCGGTCGCATAGCCCTGGATTGTCTGAAAATCGGGCGAAATCCGCTCGAGCGTCCGGCTGAACAGGTTGAACTGGTCGAGCTGGCGTGTCGTCATCGACGGGATTCCTTCAAAACCGGCCAGGAAGTTCGCCGGAATCGCCTCATCGCCATGAATATCCATCGCGAAGTCGACGCCGGTCGCGTCCATCGCGTTGCGAACGCACAACACCTCAGGGCTCTTCTCGGCTGTCGGATCATGCCATTCGCGGTTGAGGTTCACCCCGACCGCATTGGTCCGCAGATGCCCGCGCCGCGACCCGTCGGGGTTCATATTGGGCACGATGTGGAAGGTGCAGTCGCGGCGCAACACCCGCGCCACGGGATCGTCGGGGTCGCACAATTTCTCCAATGCGCCTTCCATCCACCATTCGGCCATGGTCTCGCCGGGGTGCTGGCGGGCGTAGAGCCAGACCGTCGTATCGCCCTCGCCGATCGTCAGGCAGTCAATGTCCTGCCCGTCGAGACTTTGCCCAAGCGAGCGGTATCCTACCCCCGCAAGGGCCGCGACCGACGACACCAGATCATGGTGCCGCTCCATCGAATAAGGCGCGAAATAGGCCAGCCAGACCAGGTCTGTCTCCGGAGTCAGCCGGATGGTCAGCACGCCGTCGGCATATTGCGTGTCGGGCACCCGCTCCCAATCCTCGCGGTCGATCGACAGACACGCCTTGTAATCGGGCCAACCCTGCGGATAAGCGGACTGTCCGCAATTGACGATCCGAAGCGTCACTTTGCGTCCGCCAGCACCGGCCAGGCGGAAGTGAAACCATTGGAAGAAGTCGGACATATGGTCCTTGACGATTTCCAGGTCGATCCGGTCGCCGTCCTGCTTGACGACGCGAATATTCCCCGCGTCGAACGCGCTCGAAATCTGGATTGCCATAGGATTTACACACTCGATGGGATGAAATCAGGGCGTCCTGATAGTGCGCCCGGACAAGCCCGGAAAGCCCAAAAACAGGCTTTGCGCCAATGGTCCGGCCAGCATCGAAATATCGCCCCCCGGCGCCATCCGCAGAGTCGCCGATCGTCCTTGCCAGATGATCGATCTGTCGGAACGGCGGCGAATCTCGACCATCAGGCCGGTCGCCGGACCGGGGCCGAGCGTGGTCAGGCCGCGCAATCCCGCTGGCGCATTGCCGGCAATGTCCGCCGCGCTGCCGCTGGCCACGACCACCGTGCCAAGCAATTCGGCCCGTCCGACATCGGCGACGGGGGTGAAACCGAGCCGCGCCAATTCGCGGGCCACGGTGCCGATGAAGTTGCGCATCACCGGATCGTTGGCGCGCGCCAAATTGATCGGCGCAAGCACGATCGCCGCCGGTGCGATCGGCTGGCCAAGGTGCGCACGAAAAGCTTCACTGCGGCCATTGGCATAAGGATTGGGGTTGAGACTCTGACAGCCGGTCAGCAGCATCGCCGAGGCGAGCATGGCAAAGGGCGTGATCTTCATGGCGGTCCTCCGGTCGCCGACTGGCGATGATCCGACTGAAACGCTCCCGCAACGATTTGGCTGCATCGGGCCGGCGCTCGCGTTCGCCGCCCGGCGATGCCGGTCTGTCGAGAATTTGCCCCGTCGACCCGACATCCCTCTAAAGGGCGCTGTCCCAACGAAAGCCGACCCGATGTTTCCACGCAGCCTCGTCCTCGCGCCGTTCGTCGCCCTGCTGATCGGCGCCGCACCGCCTGCGCCGCCGACGCCTTCGCGGGGCTTGATCGAGAGCAGCCATCGGATCCACGGCCATCTCGAATTTCTCGCTGACGACCTGCTGGAAGGGCGCGATACCGGATCGCGCGGCTATGATGTCGCCGCGACCTATGTCGCGAGCCAGTTCAGGGCGCTCGGTCTGGTTCCCGGCGGCGACAAGGGCGGCTGGTTTCAGCAGGTTCCCCTGCGCAAGGCGACCCATGCGGCAACCCAGCCGCAGGTCACGCTGATCGAAAATGGCCGCCGCGTCGCGCTCGCTTACGGAGTTGACGCCTCGCTCCGCCCGAGCGTTGTCGCGCGCAACCGCATTTTCGACACGGCGCTGGTGTTCGTCGGTTACGGGCTCGATGATGCCCGGCTCGGGCTCGATGATTATCGCGGGCTCGACGTGCGCGGCAAAACCGTGGTCGCCTTGTCGGGTATGCCCGCCGGACTGCCGACCGAGATCAGTGCCCACCTCGGATCGCAGAAGGAGGAAATCGCGGCGCGCAACGGCGCGGTCGGTTTTATCGAAGTTCCGCGCGACGACCGTCCGCCGCGCGGACCGAATGCCGAGCTTGGCGGGGAGTCGCGCCGCCCGACGATCGACTGGGTCGATTCGGCGGGCAAGGCCGGAAACGCACCGTCCGGGCTGGCGTTCAACCTGCGTTTGTCGCGGGACATGGCCGCGCGCCTGTTCACCGGCTCGCGCCACAGCCTCGAGGACGTGCGCCGCCTGGCGCGCGAAGCCAGGGCGCGACCTGCGGGGTTCGCCATGGCCAGCCGGATCGCGCTCGACGCCGCCAGCGTTTGGGAAGACTTCACCAGTCCCGAAGTGATCGCCGTGCTGCCCGGCAGCGACCCCGCGCTGCGCGATGAATATGTCGTGCTGATGGGCCATCTCGACCATCTCGGCATCAAGCAGGACGCCAAACCGGGCGAGGATAGGATTTACAATGGCGCGCTCGACAATGCCGCCGGCGTTGCGACGATGCTCGAGGCGGCGCGATTGTTCGTCGATTCGGGCACGCGTCCGCGCCGTTCGGTGATGTTCATCGCCAACACCGGTGAGGAAAAAGGCTTACTCGGCGCCGATTATTTCGCGGTGCATCCGACCGTCCCGATTGGCAAGATCGTCAGCGTGGTCGACCTCGACATGCCGCTCCCGCTGTATGATTTCACCGACATCACCGCGTTCGGAGCGGATCATTCGACACTCGCCAGGGCCGTCGTCGACGCCGGACGATCGATGGGGGTTGCCGTCTCTCCCGATCCGATGCCGGAAGAAACGATCTTTGTCCGCTCGGACCATTACCGGTTCGTCCTGCGCGGGGTTCCGGCGGTCCTGTTGATGACCGGGCATGCCAACGGCGGCAAGGCGGTGTGGAAAAACTTCCTCGGCGGGGTCTATCATTCGCTCAAGGACGATTTGTCCCAACCGATCAACTGGATCGCCGCCGCGCGCTATGGCGAACTGAATTACCGCATCGCGCGAACCCTGGCCGATCAGCCGCAGCGGCCCTTATGGTATCGCGGCGATTATTTCGGCGATACTTATGCTCCCGGGCAACCCCGCGCAGAGCGCTGAGCTTGACTTGCGTCCAGCGTCCACCTAGGGGATCGCCCGGTTTCAAAGCCCTTTCATTCCTTCGTAAAACAAGCAGGCAGGCGTCCCGGCCATGAAGATTCGCAATTCCCTGAAGTCGCTCAAGTCGCGTCACCGCGATTGCCGGGTCATCCGTCGCCGGGGCCGGACGTACGTCATCAACAAGACCAACCGCCGGTTCAAGGCGCGCCAGGGCTAAACCCGCGCGTCCCGCACCGCTCGGCGCGGCGCGGCACTCTTTTCAATCCCGCCCGAATCGCTTGCTCAGCGGGGCGAGTCGTGATTCGCCGCCAGATGCGCTTCGATCGCTTCGGCCTCGGCCGCGAACCGGTCATGCCCCCATGTGCGATGGACCATGAACAGCCCGGCATGGCGCGCCACCGCCACACACTGGTCGAACTGCGACCGCGCGCCGTGGTGGATCGCCTGCCCGAGGTACCAGCGGAAGGCATTGGCCAGCACCGCCGCCGCGGCCTCGCCCCCCGCAATCGGCGCGATCAGCGGCTGCCCGTCATGCTCCGCACGGCCCAGCACACGGCTCAGAACATAGACCCGCCGAAGCGCCAGAGGCGCCAGCGAATCCGCGCTGTCATCGCGCGCCAGCGGGACATGATATTTGTCGAGATCGGACGCGACCCGCTCGAGTCCCAGCGGACTCCGGCCCAGCAGCGTCAAACTCTCTTTCCATAATTTGAGCCGCGGGATGCCCGGATAGACCAATGGCCGCCCCGCATCGTCGAACCGAACCGCGCACAGATCATCGCCGAGCACGCGATGTCCGTGCTGTTCGAACCATCCGGCGAGGGTCGATTTGCCCGCCCCCGAATCGCCGACAAACGCCGCTGCCCCGCCGCGCTCGAGCTCGACCAGATTGGCGTGGAGCGGAAGAAAACCGCGCTGGTGAAGCAGCGCCGCCATCACCGTCCCGAGCAGCCAGATGCGGATGTCGATGCCCGCCTTGCCCGGCGGAGCGTCGATCGCGATTCGCGCGCCGTCGCTGACCCGGAAGCGCATATCCTCGAGCCGCATCAGCACTTCGCTCTCGCCGACGTCGACCTCTTCGCTGCGGATGCGCGCCTCGGCCAGTCGCTCGGGGAGCGCTTCGAACAGGATTTCCAGATCGGCCGGCCCGCCGCCTTCGCGCAGTTCGGGAAGCACGAGCGCACTTGCGATCCGCAGTCCGAACGCATGATAATGATACAGCGCCTGGCTCCTTGCCGTCGATCCGCTTGCCGGTTAGCG
>JANPMU010000121.1:0-10904 GCA_031427095.1 Sphingomonas sp. | reverse complement strand
CACGGCGTTCAATGCCGGAGTAACCCGGACTCTGGTGCGCGCCCTATCGGTCGATTTGCGCTATTTCGGCACCGCGCAGAGACGCCTTGGCGACGCCTACAAGGATCGCGCGGTGGTGTCCGCGCGCTTCACCTTCTAGTCGCCGCTGATCACCGGCCGTCCGACATCGCCAGAACCAGGCGTAGCTCGGATCGGTCAGGGTCCGAGATCCGTCGTCCGCTCAAAAGATCGTTGCCGCCCGGCGGTTCGCTGGCTTACGCGCCTCTTCGGAGGGGATCCTCAGCGTGGCCTATAACGACGTCGCGCAGAAAGGTACTGAGTCCTCGATCCGGAAGACGAGCGGACTAGTCCTTGGCACAACGTACGTCACATACACCACCGCCCCTGCGGCACTGGACGCCTGCTGGGCGTTATCGTGGCCTTCAACAAACACCGCGCCGTCGGGCAAGCCGGGCCCATAAGTCTTGGACCCGCAATTATGGTCCGAGAGAGTAACGGAACCGGACTCCACGGCGACCACGATCATGCCTGGATGGTGGTGCCACCCGCTGTAAGCGCCGGCCGCGAACGTGAGTCTCTGAACCCGAACGGCGGTCGCGTCCTTGGTCTGGAACTTGACGCGGTCGTGGTTCACCAGGGGCTCTTCGTTCAAGTTGGCCGTCACCAAATTCACGGGTGTGATGCCGGACCCGGCTGACGCCACCGCCGCCGTTGCGATCGTGCCGGCAACCGCAATCCCGAGAATTGCCCCAGCAGACTTCAACCGTCTGGAATACAACATTTTCATCTCCCTGTTGGCCTCCGTAGGGGCCTGCCAAGGTCCGTGCTGCCGACTTGGTCGAAGCAAGCAGGCCGACAGCAAAAGGCCTTTTTAAGGCTGTCTCGTGACGGCGCCGGAAGAGTGATAAGCGATCCGCTTTGTTTCGGTCCGCGATTTCGACTCGGTCGCGATAGGCGCAAAAAGCATTAACACAAATTAAACAAACTCACCACCAAGCCGAGCGACACGCGTAGATCAGCGAGAACGAGACGCCGTCCATAACGTCCGCAATCCACTGATTGCGGCCATTTGGCGCCGCTGCCCTAATCCCCGCTGATCTGCGGCTTGCCGACGTCGCCCTGCCCGACCGTTCGACCGGCCATTTCGAGCATTCGCTCCAACGGCACCCGCGCGGCGGCCATGACCTCATCCGACAGCTCGATCCGCGGCTTCAAATCGCGCAAGCTCACGTAAAGCTTCTCAAGCGTGTTGAGCGCCATGTACGGGCACATGTTGCAGTTGCAATTGCCGTCGCCGCCGGGCGCGCCGATGAAAATCTTGCCCGGCGCGGCTTTTTCCATCTGGTGGATGATGTGCGGTTCGGTCGCGACGATGATCGTTTGCGCGGGGCTGGTCAGCGCGAAGTCGAGGATCGACTTGGTCGAGCCGACATGATCGGCATGGTCGATGATGTGCGGCGGGCATTCGGGATGCGCCGCGACCGGCGCGCCGGGATATTGCGCCTTCAGCTTGAGCAATTCGGTTTCCGAGAAGGCCTGATGGACGATGCAGATGCCCGGCCACAGCAGCATGTCGCGCCCGGTGCGCCGCGCCAGATAGCCGCCCAGGTGCCGGTCCGGCCCGAAGATGATCTTCTGATCGAGCGGGATCTGCTTCAGGATGATGTCCGCGCTGCTGCTCGTCACGATGATGTCCGACAGCGCCTTCACCGCCGCCGAACAATTGATGTAGGTCAGCGCGATATGGTCGGGATGAGCCTCGCGGAACGCCTTGAACTGGTCGGGCGGGCATGAATCCTCAAGGCTGCAGCCGGCGTCCATGTCGGGCAATATGACGATCTTTTGCGGGCTCAATATCTTCGCCGTCTCGGCCATGAACCGCACCCCGCAAAAGGCGATCACCTCGGCGTCGGTCGCTGCCGCCTTGCGCGACAGATCGAGGCTGTCGCCGACGAAATCGGCGAGGTCCTGGATCTCGGCCTTCTGGTAATAATGCGCGAGGATGACCGCGTTGCGCTCCGTCTTGAGCCGCGCGATCTCGCTGAGCAGATCGATCCCCTTGAGGCTGTTGGTCGGTGCGGACACTGGGACTATTCTTTCTTCATTGGGGCTTGGCGCGAGCCTCGCTCAATACCTCATTATAGGATCGCGACGCATCAACATAAGAGGGATCGTCGGCCCCCTCGACGGCGAAGCGCGCGATCACTTTGGCATCATCGATCCCCGCCGCCATCAATGGCATCGCAAAGCTGCGTTCGATCGCGCTGCGTGCCGCGTCGCGCGCCAGCCGCATCGGCGCCTCAGCCATCGCCTGCTTGCGCAGATCCGCCACGGCGCGCGCCTGGTTTGCCTGGTCGAGTATCGTCTCGGCATTGGTCAGCGCGCCGAGCACCCCGCCCGCGCCATATTCGCGGCTCGCGGCAAGATCGACCTCGGGTCCGGCGATCTCGATATCGGGCAGCCGCACGCGCAGGGTCTTCGTCGCCTCGTCCCACCGCACATCGCGCGGCTCGAGCTTGGCCAGATCGACCTCATAGCGGACATTGCCGGGCAGGATCAGGGTTCGCTCGGCGGTGAAGCCGAACCGGCTCTGGCGCGAACTGGTGACCGAGACATAGCGCGCGACGAACGGCACCAGCCGGTTCTGCGCGCGCATCGATTCGAGGCTCGACGATGCGATCGTCTGCGGATCCGGCCCGCTCCCGAACAGCGTATTGCCGAGCTTCATCGCCGCGCCAACCATGATGCCGAGGATCAGCGCGACAATGATCGCGGCAATCGCCAGCGGGCGGCTCAGGCGGCGGCGGGGTGGTTCGGCGTCCATGTCTCTCCATCCCCTTCAACCATCCCGCGCCGTTGAAGGTCCACCAGATGCGCAAGCACCGACCCACCGGCGGCCGCCACCAGTCGCGGGTCGAGTCCGGGATAAGCCGCCGTGACGATCTCGAAAATCGTCCGGTCGCCGGCGTCCAGCCGCCCCAATATCTGCCGCTCGCGCTGCATCCGGTGGCCGATCATGCCGCGGACCAGTTGCTGCGGCTTCAGCACCGCCGGACCGTGCGCGGGATAATATACGCTGTCGCGGCGCTGCCTCAGTCTGTTCAGGCTCGCCATATAATCCGCCATATCGCCATCGGGCGGGACCACGACGGTGGTCGACCATCCCATGATATGGTCGCCGGTGAACAAGGCGCCTGAAGGCTCGTCGGCATAGCAAAGGTGGTTGGACGTGTGCCCCGGGGTCGCCACCGCGACGATCCGCCGCCCGTCGATCTCGATCATTTCGCCCTCGCCGAGCACGCGGTCGGGGACATAATCGCCATCGAACGAGGCATCGGCGCGCGGCCCGACGCTTTCCAGCGCGAGCGGGGCGCAACCGATGATCGGCGCGCCGGTCGCTTGCGCCAGCGGTCGACTCGCCGGGCTGTGGTCGCGGTGGGTGTGGGTGCACATGATCGCTGCCACCGGCCGCCCGCCGATCGCCGCGATCATCGCCTCGACATGCTCGGGGATGTCGGGGCCCGGATCGACCACCGCCAGTTCGTCGGTCCCGATGAAATAGGTCTGCGTGCCGGTGTAGGTGAAAGCCGACGGGTTATGCGCCAGCAGCCGCCCGATTCCCGGCTGCAGCTGTTCCAGTGTGGCGTAAGGTGCGTCCATGACACGGCTGTGCCATGGTCGCCGCGCTGTGGAAAGCAGGATCAGTTGGCGGCGCGGACCTTGCTGATCTCGGCCTTCATCTCGGCTATGATCTTGGTCCGGGCTTCGTCGGACAGGGCATCGTTCGCCTCGATCTTGGCGACCGCCTTCTCAAGCGTCGCCGCCCACTCGGTCGCGCTCTCGCCGCCCTTGCTGCACAGCAGGATGCGCGTTCGCCGCGTCTTGCCATCGACCTTGCTCTCGAACTTGCGCGGTCCGCATTGCGCGATCGCCGCTTCGGCGGCTTTCTCGGTCGTGCCGTCGGTGTGGATGATTTTTTTCTCGATCTTTTCGACGACCGTCGTCTCATCCGACTGCGCCGGGCCGGCGGCAAAGGCGGGCGCGGCAAAGGCGGGCGCGGCGAACGCGATCACTGCGCCACCAATCGAAGCGAGCAACACGGCCTTAAGCGTGCGGATAATCATCGATGATCTCCCGTAAATGCGTTGTGGCCAGTCAAGCCCTCACGCCGCTGAACCCCGGTTGAACTGAAGCTTCAAGCGTCGGCCAGCGCGTGTCCCGCCGCGACCGCAATCGAGTCCGCAGCGGCCGCCCGAACCGCGAACGCACGCGGATAAACGCTGCCGAATAGCGTCGCCATGCTCTGGTCCCAGGCGAAGCGGTCGCGGACATGCTCGCGCGCCGCGCGGCCCATGCCGACCCGATCGCCGCTCCATATTGCCGCGATATTGCGAGCCATCGCCGCGCTATCGTCAACCGGGCCAAGCCGACCGGCCGTGGGCAGGATCCGGTCGACCATCGCGCCTGCAGCGACTCCCACCACCGGCAGCCCCGACGCCTGCGCCTCGATCACCGAAATGCCGAAAGTTTCGTCGGCCATTGCCGAAACATAAATGTCGGCGCTGGCCAGCCACCGCGCGAGCTCCGCGCGGCCATTGACGAACCCCGGCGCGATCAGGCGCATGCGCTTGCCCAGCTCGGTGAAATCCGCCCGCAGCGGGCCGTCACCGAGCAGGACCAATGTCGCGGCCATTTTTTTCGGCAGCCGGCGGAACGCGTCAACCACGATCTGCGCGCGCTTCTCGCCGTCGAGCCGTCCGGCATAAATCAGGAGCGGCTGATCATCGCCGACCCCGAGCGACCGGCGCAACGCCATATCACGCCGCGACGGGTCGAAATCGTCGAGCTCGACCCCGAGCGGCACGATGGCGACGTGGTTGATGCCGGCAGCCGATAATTTGGCCCCTCCGCCATTCTCGCTCAACCCGTAGACCGCGTCGAAATGGCCATAGAGCCACGCACAGTAGCGATAGCAGATCCGCGCTGCCGCATTGGCCAACGGGCGGCCGATGAATCTGGCGAACGGCCGCGCGACATAGACCGTCGGGAAATCGGTGAAATAGCCTGCGACCAGCACCGTGCGCGGGTGCCGCTTGCGATGCGCGATCGCCGCCCACGGGAGGTTATACGCGTCCTGGCATTCGATCACGTCGGGCATGAACTGTTCGAGCGCGGCGCGCACCGCACCATTGCGCAGAAGCAGCCGATAATGCGGGCTTCCGGGCACTTTGGGCGATTTGATGAACATGATTGTCGCGCGACCCTCCTCGACCACTTCGTCGCGCGGTCCGGGCAGGATCATCAAATGGCGATGCGGGGTCTGTTCGAGAATATACGCGCGCTTGCGCCTGAGATAGGTGCCGACACCGCCACCGACATCGGACCAGCTCTGGGTCAGGTCGCAACACAGCCAGCCATGCCCGCCGCTCGCGCGCGTCTGGGGATCGTCAAGGCTCATATGATGCTCCAACCGATCGCCACCTGCAAAGTGCCACAATGCGTCCACTCGCCGCAAAACTGTCGGGAAAATTTACGCTTCGCTATTCGTCCGCGAAATTCTCCATCGAATTTATAGCGGAAAACAGGCACTTTCCGCAATTGGCACGTGGTTTGCACAGTAATGTTTGTCCACTTGGTTTCCACGACCAACAAAAGGGGCGGCGCAGCGGTTTCTGGTCCCGCGCGCCGCCCCTTTTCGTTGGCCCGTTCAGGACGCGGGCGCGGTCACCAATTGCTGCAGCTCGCCGCTCTCGAACATTTCCATCATGATGTCCGACCCGCCGACGAACTCGCCGTGCACATATAATTGGGGAATCGTCGGCCAGTCGCTGTAGGCCTTGATGCCGCCGCGGATCTCGGCGTCCTGAAGCACATCGACGGTTTCGAACGTCGCGCCGAGGTGGTCGAGGATCGCCACTGCGCGGCTCGAAAAGCCGCATTGCGGGAACAGCACCGTGCCCTTCATGAACAGCACCACGTCGTTGGACTTGACGATGGCGTCGATGCGTTGGTTGGCGTCACTCATTGATCGTCTCCTGATGGCACTGCGGTCACTAGCTGCAGCGCGTGCAATTCGCCCCCCATTCGTCCCCCCAGGGCCGCATAGACCGCCTGGTGCTGGCGCACCCGGCTCATCCCGGCGAAGCTTTTCGACACGATTCGCGCGGCATAATGGTCCCCGTCGCCCTTGAGATCGGTAATACTGACCACAGCGTCGGGAATCGCGGCGACGATCAAGGCTTCGATCTCGCTCGCGGCCATCGGCATCAGCTCTTGGCTTCCATCAGCTGGCGCCGGGCCTCGATCGTCTTGTGACCGAGCGCCGCGCGGATCCGTTCGTCGTCGATCTCGACCTTGGCGGTGGTCAGATCGCCGAGCAATTTGCGGATCACGTCCTCGTCTCCCGCTTCCTCGAAATCGGACCGGATGACGTCCTTGGCATAAGCGTCGGTCTCGGCCTCGCTCAATCCCATCAGCCGCGCCGCCCATTCGCCGAGCAAGCGGTTGCGGCGGGCCAAAATCCGAAAGGCCATATCCTCGTCATGGGCATATTTGGCCTCGAAGGCGCGTTCGCGGTCGTCGAATTGGGTCATGCCGGGTCTTTCTGGACGAATGTTTCGCTTGCCAGATAAGCGGGCCAAGGCCGCGACGCAACGCGAGGCTGCGGAAAAGACGGCGCTGGCTAGAGTTTGGTTCAGCTTTGCCGGTGCGGCAGCGGCCCGCTCCCTTACCCGGCCTCCCGAACAGGTTATGCTATGGGAGGCCGGGTGGAGGAGCGGGCCGGTGCCGTCTCACTGAACCAGACTCTCATCAGTCGGCGGCTGGCTGCGATTCGGCGGCGAGACGGTCGAGCCATAATCTCGCTTGCTTCGGCTCACCCACCGCGCTTGCCGCGACCGGCCCGCGCGACGCGATAAACAAGCGGTGGAGCTCGAACATCGGGAGAAACAATTTTTCGCGCATGCCGTCGATCGTCTCGCCCAGCTCGCAAAGATTGGCGACGACCGGCGCGATCGCTTTGCGTGTCCGGCGATCGCTCTTGTGGTCGAACAGGCCCGGCGAGCCAGATGCGGCGCGTTCGAGCGCGGCGATCAACAAACCTCGATATTCGGCCTCGAGGTCGATGCGGCGGTCGTCGAGCCGGGCGAGGCGGTCAGCCTTGGCCATCAGTCGAACTCGACAACCAGTTTGCCGATCGCCCGCCGCGCTGCCATCGCCGCGATGGCGTCTCCCGCCCGCTCGAGCGGATAGGTCGCGCTGATCCGCGGGCGGATCTTGCCCTCGTCCCATAGCCGGAACAGGGTTGCGACATGCGCCGCATTGGCCTTGGGGTCGCGCGCCGCGAAGCCGCCCCACAATACCCCGCAGACATCGCTGCTCTTGAGCAGGGTCAGGTTCAGCGGTAGTTTCGGGATCCCGGCCGGAAAACCGACCACCAGATAGCGCCCTTCCCACGCGATGCTGCGCAGCGCCGGCTCGGCATAATCGCCACCGACCGGATCGTAGATGACGTCGGCACCCGTGGGCCCGACTGCCGCCTTGAATTGCTGAGCGAGCGCCTTCTGCCCGTCGCGGTCGAACGGTCCGGAGGGATAGATCATCGTCGCGTCGGCCCCCGCCTCGCGCGCCGCTGTCGCTTTTTCTTCGGATGACACCGCCGCAATCACACGCGCGCCTTTGGCCTTGCCAAGCTCGACCGCCGCCAGCCCGACGCCCCCCGCCGCGCCGAGCACGAGCAATGTCTGCCCCGCCTCGAGCCTGCCGCGATCGTACAGCGCATAGATCGAGGTGCCATAGGTCATAAGCAGCGCCGATCCTTCGGCGAAGCTTCGGCTCGCGGGCAGCCGGAACGCCCTGTTCGCGGGCACTACGATCTTCTCGGCAAGCCCGCCAAACCCCGGAACCGCGATCAGCCGGTCGCCGACGCTCCAGCCTTCGACGCCCTCGCCGACCGCCTCGACCTCACCCGCGATCTCGCTCCCCGGTGCGAACGGGCGCGGCGGCTTCAACTGATATTTGTCCTCGATGATCAGCACGTCGGGATAATTGATCGCGGCCGCGTGCACCCGCACGAGCAATTCACCCGGCCCCGCGACCGGATCGGCGATCTCGTCGAGCCGGAGTGTTTGCGGGCCGCCGATGACGTGGGAAAGAAGCGCGCGCATGTTCAAAAACTCCTCTGGCCGTCATCCCGGACTTGATCCGGGATCCGCCTTCTTCTCGATCGCTCACGACAAATGGACGAATCCTACTCCGCCGCCTTCGGGAAAGCCGGAAGCTTGGCGATATCCGCGGGTTCATGCTGAATGATCACCTTGGCCTTCAACACCTTCGCCAGCCGCTCGAACCGGTCGATCGACGCCAGCGTGTCGGCGCGGCTGACGTTGAACGGCGGCACCCCGCGAAGCGTCCGCGCTTCGGTTGCGTGATACAGGTCACCGCTGAGCAGCACCGGCCCCGAAGCGAGCTTGACCAGCAACGCGAGATGGTCGGGAGTGTGGCCCGGCAAGCGCAGCGCGACGACGCTGCCGTCACCGAAGATATCGACATCGCCGGTCGCTTCGCTGACCTTCGCACCGGCCTTTCGCCACGCCGTGAACGGGTCCTTGGCGCCAGCAGTCGCGGCAAAATCGCCCTTGCCGATGACCAGCCGCGCGTCGGGGAATTCGGCCGCTTGCCCGACATGGTCGGCGTGCATATGGCTGATCCCGACGACGGCGATGTCCGATCGCTTGAGCCCGAGCTGCTTGAGCTGATCGGCGATGCTGATTTTGATCGACGCGACGAGCGCGCCCATGTCGTTGGGTTTGCCCACCATCGCCGCCGGGAAACCGGTGTCCCACAACAGATATTGGTCGCCGTGTCGGATCAAATAGCAGCTGTCGGTAATCGTCCGTGGCCCGGATTTATATTCGAGCGTGTCGGACATAAAAGCGTTGAAATCCTTGAACTCAACGCTGCCGCAATCAAGCCTTGTCAACTCGACCCGCGGCGTTGCGGCGAAAGCCGGCGAGCCGAGCGCGAGAATTGCAGCGCCACAGGCAAAACTGCGCGCGATCCGCAATTTCATCCTCATCCTATTCTCCTCCTGTTGGGCGTTCGCACGGCGGAGCGAATCACTCGAAGCGGGCGCTGGTCCTGGCGCGCACGTCGGCGGCGCTGACCCCGGGGGCGCATTCGATCAGCTTGAACGGGCTCATATGGTCGGGCCGCTCGAATACCGCGAGGTCGGTGATGATCATGTCGACGACATTCTTCCCGGTCAGCGGGAGTGTGCACTCGGGAATGAATTTGGGGCTTCCGTCCTTGGCGCAATGTTCCATCACGACGATGATCCGTTTGACCCCGGCAACCAGGTCCATCGCCCCGCCCATGCCCTTGATCATCTTGCCCGGGATCATCCAGTTGGCGATGTCGCCGCCTTCGCTGATCTCCATCGCACCCAATACGGTCAGGTCGATATGCCCGCCGCGAATCATCGCGAAGCTGTCGGCCGATGAGAAATAGGATGAGGACGCAAGCTCGCTGATGGTCTGCTTGCCGGCGTTGATCAAATCGGCATCGACCTCGTCGGGATAAGGAAACGGCCCGATCCCGAGCATGCCATTTTCCGACTGCAGGGTGACCGTCATCCCGTCGGGAATATTGTTCGCGACGAGCGTCGGAATGCCGATCCCAAGGTTGACGTAATAGCCGTCCTTGAGCTCGCGCGCCGCCCGTGCGGCCATCTGGTTGCGGTCCCAGCCTTTGGCGATGCCATCGTGCACGGTCATCATGCGCCCTCCCGTTCGCGCGTCGTCATGAACTCGATCTTCTTGTCGTATGGCGACCCGTTGAGCAGCCGCTTCACATAAATGCTGGGAACATGAATGCTGTCGGGATCGAGGCTGCCCACTTCGACGATCTCCTCGACCTCGGCGACGCAGATCTTGCCGCAGGTCGCGGCGGGCTGGTTGAAGTTGCGCGCGGTCTTGCGGAAGATGAGGTTGCCGCTCTTGTCGGCCTTCCAGCCCTTGATGATGCTGAGGTCGGCGCGGATCCCGCGCTCGAGGATATAGTCCTCGCCATCGAAGCTCTTGACCTCTTTGCCCTCGGCGACCTGGGTGCCGACGCCGGTCTTGGTATAGAAGCCGGGGATCCCCGCTCCGCCGGCGCGCATCCGCTCGGCGAGCGTCCCCTGCGGACAGAATTCGACCTCGAGCTCACCCGCCAGATATTGCCGCTCGAATTCCTTATTCTCGCCGACATAGGACGAGATCATCTTCTTCACCTGCCGCGTGCGCAGCAATTTGCCGAGCCCCTCATTGTCGATCCCGGCATTGTTCGATGCAATCGTCAAATTGCGGACGCCCGACGCGACGATCGCGTCGATCAGCCGCTCGGGAATGCCGCACAGCCCGAACCCGCCGGCGGCAATCGTCATGCCGTCGCGAAGCAGACCATCCAATGCGGCGGTGGCGTCGGGATAAATTCTCTGGGTCATTCACACCTCGTTCCCCGGCGAAGGCCGGGGTCCAGTCCTGACAAAAAACCGGCGCGATAGCGCCGCCTGGGCCCCGGCCTTCGCCGGGGAACAGTCATTTTACCTCAACTTGCTCAGCAGGCCCTGCAATTGCATCGCGTTCGACATGTCGCCCTCGACCTTCAATTTGCCGGTCATGAACGCGGTCATCCCGTCGAGCTCGCCTTTGGTCATCGCCTGCCAGTCGGCCCACGCGACCTTGATCACCGTGTCGGCAGCGCCATCGGCCTCGCTGACCGTTTCCTTGACCCCGTCGAGCAGAACGCTGCCGTCGTCGCCGAAATCCAGTTTGACCGTCTTGCCCGGGAGCCAGGCGCCCGCTTCGTGCATCTTGGCCGTCAGTTCCGCCTTGGTCATCTCATTCTCCTGATGTCGAGATGCT
>JANPMU010000120.1:0-6091 GCA_031427095.1 Sphingomonas sp. | reverse complement strand
CCGTCGGCGAGATCGAGCGCGCTGCTCGGATTGCCGACTTGATCGTCGACGACGGCAAGTTCATCGCGCTCGCTCGCAAGCCGCATGATGGTCTTGACGAAATTGTGACCGAACGGGCTGTAGAGCCAGGCGGTGCGGACGATCAGATGATCGGGCGTGGCGGCGCGAACCTGCTCCTCGCCGACCAGCTTGCTCCGCCCGTAGGCGCTGGCCGGAGCGGGCGCGTCGTCCTCGCGATAGGGGCCCTTGCAGACGCCATCGAAGACATAATCGGTCGAGATATGGATGATCGGAATATTGCGCTCGCGGGCGACGCGGGCCAGAGCGCCGGCGGCATCGCCGTTGAGCCGCATCGCGAGGTCGGGCTCGTCCTCGGCCTGGTCGACGTTGGTAAAAGCGGCCGCATTGATGATCACTCCGGGCGCGACCCGGTCGACCGCGCCGGCAAACGTCTCGGGGCGCCCGAGATCGAGTTCGGGTCGTCCGGCGAAGACCGGTTCGAGCCAGTCGATCGCCGCCGCCTGCCGGGCGAGCGAAAGCGCCAGCTGACCGTGACATCCGGTGACGAGCAGTTTCACGCCGCTGTCCCGAGCCGGTCGCCGCGATAATGCTGGTCGCGGATCGGTCGCCACCACCACATATTGTCGAGATACCAGTCGATGGTCCTGGCCAGCCCGCTGTCGAAACTCTCTTCGGCGCTCCACCCCAGTTCGCTCTCGATCTTGGCCGGGTCGATGGCATAGCGCCGGTCATGTCCCGGGCGGTCGACGACGAAGCGGATCAGATCACGGTGACTAGCCGCCTCGGCCAGCGGTCGCCTGGCGTCGAGCTGGTCGCAGATCGCCTCGACCACCGCGAGGTTGGAGCGCTCGGCGCGGCCGCCGACATTGTAACTTTCGCCGATCCGCCCGCGCGTCATCACCGCAATCAGCGCGCGGGCATGGTCGTCGACATACAGCCAGTCACGAACGTTGGTCCCGGCGCCGTAGACCGGCAGCGGCTTGCCCTCGATCGCGTTGAGGATCACCAGCGGAACCAGTTTCTCGGGAAATTGATAGGGCCCGTAATTGTTCGAACAGTTCGAAAGCACCACCGGCAGCCCGTAGGTTTCGTGCCACGCGCGGACGAAATGGTCCGACGCCGCCTTCGACGCCGAATAAGGCGACGATGGCGCATAAGGGGTGTGCTCGGTGAAGATTCCCTCGTCGAACGGAAGGTCGCCGAACACTTCGTCGGTCGAGATGTGGTGAAAGCGAAAGGCGTCCTTGAACGCTTCATCGCCTTCGCGCCAATAGGTCAGTGCAGCGTTGATCAGCCGCACCGTGCCGACGACATTGGTTTCGACGAACACCCCCGGGCCGTCGATCGAACGATCGACATGGCTTTCGGCGGCGAGGTGCATGATCGTGTCGATCCGCTCGGTGCGCAGAATCGCCAGCATCGCGGACTCATCGCAAATGTCGGCGTGATAAAAACAATAATCGGGACAAGCGGCGAGATCGCGGAGCGACTCCGGATTGCCCGAGTAGGTCAGCTTGTCGACGTTGATGACATGGTATTGACCACATGCGGCCAGCATCCGGCACACTGCGCTGCCGATGAAGCCGGCGCCTCCGGTGACGAGGATTCGAGGCTTGCCCACCGCGCTCAAAAATCGGTACCGATCGCGGCGAGCAAGGGCGCCGAGCGGTCCTTTTCGGACAACAGAAGTTGGTCGCTTGCGATCGGCCAGTCGATCCCGATCGCCGGATCGTCGAACCGGATCGCGCGCTCGAGCTCCGGCCGGTAGGGCGCGCTGACCTTATACTGGACTTCGCAATGGTCCTCGAGGGTAACAAAGCCATGGGCGAAGCCCGGCGGGACCAGCAGCTGGTTCCACAGCTCGGCCGAAATCACTGCGCCGATCCACTGACCGAAGGTAGGCGATGAGCGACGAATATCGACCGCAACGTCAAAGATCGATCCGCGCGATACGCGGACAAGCTTGTATTGGGCGGCGGGCGCAATTTGGAAATGGAGGCCACGCAGCACCCCCTTCGCCGCCGAATAGGAATGATTGTCCTGAACGAACGCGATATCGAGCCCGGCTTCGGCCATCAGCTCACGATTCCACACTTCCGAAAAAAAACCGCGCGGGTCACCGAATTTGGTCGGACGAATTTCGACCACCCCGTCGAGCGCGAGCGGGCGCACGTCAAGCATCGCTGAGATCCGCAACGCGCTTGCGCAAATAGGTCGCATAAGCGGTCTTGCCCATGGCTTCGGCGCGCGTCAGCACCTGGTCGCCTGTCAGATAGCCGAGCTCAAGTCCGATTTCTTCCAGGCACATGACTTTCAGCCCTTGCCGGTGCTCGATGGTCCGGACGAACGACGACGCTTCGTGGAGACTTTCATGGGTCCCGGTATCGAGCCAGGCGTAGCCGCGGCCAAGGCGAGTGACCCGCAATGTTCCGCGCTCGAGATAGGTTCGGTTGATGTCGCTGATTTCAAGTTCGCCACGCGCCGACGGTTCGATCCTCGCTGCAATGTCGAGAACCGCATTGTCGTAGAAATAAAGGCCGGTGACCGCCCAGTTCGACTTGGGTTCGGCGGGCTTCTCCTCGATCGTCAGCGCCTGTCCCGATTCCTTGTCGAACGTAATCACGCCATAGCGCTCGGGGTCCTCGACCGCATAAGCGAAGATGGTTGCGCCGCTTTCCTGCCGGGCGGCCTGACGGCACAGTTCGGGAAGGCCGGCTCCGTAAAAGATATTGTCGCCGAGGATCAGCGCGACCGAATCCTTGCCGACGAAATCTCGACCGATCAAAAAGGCTTCGGCAAGCCCGTTGGGGCTCGCCTGCTCGGCATAGGACAGCGATATGCCAAAGTTCGACCCATCGCCCAGAAGCGCTTCAAACCGGGGCAGGTCGGTCGGAGTCGAGATGATCAAGATCTCGCGGATCCCGCTCAGCATGAGCACCCCGAGCGGATAATAGATCATCGGTTTGTCGAAAATGGGGAGAAGCTGTTTCGAAACCGCGAGAGTGGCCGGGTACAGGCGGCTTCCGCTGCCGCCGGCAAGGACGATGCCCTTCATTCCAGAAGTTTTCCTATATTGCGACCGTCACCCCTAGCACGCTCCTCTCTCACAACAACCGCGAAGACGCGCCGCTAACGCCGCCGCCAGTCCCCTCGCCAGGATTGAGCGAGGCGTCTCAGTCGAATAACGGATAGACTTGATAAGGAATATAATATCGCCCATGTGTTGAATAGTTCAAGTATACAAACATGATTGCAGCAAGGTATATAATTACTGCCAAGCAATATAAACTATAGTTACGACTATTAGATGAGAATACAGACGGAATTCTTGAAAGTGCGAATAATTGAATTGGTATAAGATATAATGTAACCCGATCTAACGCAGTAGAGGATGGAACAACAAATAATATCGGTAAACATAATAATGATAGTATTGATATATTACGCCACAATGTTCGATCATGACGTTCGGTTACAAATTTATCAATATTGAAAAGAAGTATCAATGCCGGTATAAAATTCATTAATACTCTATAAATTGTTCCTTCCGACTGGAGATTTATGTCAGTGTATCGCCTAATATAGGTTTCAAATGAAGCCGAGAGTATTAAATAAGCCGGAAATGCAGAAATACCGAGAAGCACGAGCGCCTGAAAGCGGTTCCTAGTATAAGACAGTCCCACGATAATCAACATCAGCAATGCGCTGGCGTGGAAGAGGGAAGCGAAGATCACCCAGAACATGAATTTGAACAATCGTCTTTGGGAAAATGCTGCAAGAGCAAGCAAAATGAAGCCGATCGCGGTCGCCTGGCGCGTCCCACTCATCGCAATGACAATTACAAGATAAGGCACGGCCACTGTCGCCGCGAGCCACGGATTGGGTTGCTGCCTGGCGAAGCTGATCAACCCGGTCACGAAGATCGCCGCGCAGACAATATTGACTAACCAGATTTCGACATGAAAGCCGCTGATGAGCCACAGCAATGTGAAAAATCCGGGGTCGGAGTGCGCGATTGCCGAAGCGAAGTCGGTACGACCGGCCGCTTCGTACATCCAGACATAGGAGAGCCAGTCGGGGCCGACTTCAAACCGAAGTCCGATCATCAGTGCCATCACGCACGCAGCGAGCACGAGCAGCGGCCGCGAGGTCGACGGACCATAAGTCCGCGCCTGCTGGCTCAGTGCGCCCGTCGCGAAAAAAGCGAACATTAACCAGTAAGGGAACATGCCTTCTCCAGCATTTGGTGATGAATGATGAGCTCGGGACCGTCCAGCACCTTTGTCTGCCGGATGATCGCTCCACCAAGGTGATGGCGGAAGGCTCGCTCGCCTGCGCGCTCAAGTTCCGCCGCAGCGCCTCTCGCAATAGGCCAATTGGGTCAGGATCTCGCACCGTCCAGCATTGCGCATCCGTGCCGCCATGGCGACAATGTCGCGCAGATTGTCGAGCGTCCCGGGCTCGCTGGCCAGGTTTTCCGGGTGGAGCCAGTAATGCACCAAATATTGCGAGCGTTCGGCGCGAAGGAGCATCTGCCGTGCGCGCAAGCGGCTCACGGATCGCGGCACGCAACGCCTCAAGCCGTGCTGCCAGTTGACAAAATAGCCGGCCGGAATCGGGTAAACGCCCCCGCTCATCGCTCGATCCTGCTCGGGCGGGGAGAGAATTGCAAATTCGGAGGCGAGCGACATCGCCCGCGATCGCCGAGGCGCCGAAAGGCGGTAGCCGACCAGTCCGGCGGGAGCGAGCAGCTCGACATGAGCGACATCGTTGCGGGGGTATACGAACGTCCGAGACTGTCTCACCGGCGGCCGGAGCAAGGGGAGGAGGGCGAGTTCGTCGCTCGCGAATTTGGCGTCGACCGTTCCCCACGGGACATGCGTGATCCCGTGAAGCGCGATTTCGTGACCCGCGCGAGCCTGCGCGACAGACTCGACAGCCCAGGCGCCGTCCCATCCTTCACGGCTTCCTTCGCGCATGTCATTCAGTGCCGGCCGCAGATAGGCGGGGGCACGTTCGGCCAGAGTCTCGATCTCGGGTTCAAGCTGCTGCATCGACTGGCGACTTTCGCCGAACAGGCCAACGAAGGCGAAACTCGCCGGAACATCAAATTCGTCGAGCAAAGCGAGGATGCTGGCGTAGGCGCTGCGCAACCGCGCTTCGGTCAGCGATCGATGCTCGTGAGCGGTAAGGACGTCCGCGACGCCCCATTTGCCTTCGCAATCGAGGCTCAGAATGAATCGTGCGCTCATGGCTTAAACGGTATCCGAATCGAGGTAGCTGACATACCATTGTGACACGTCTTCCACCTCCGGTGCGATTGCGCCGGCCAGTCGCCGCGCTCCGAAATTGATTGCGACGGGTCTCAGCCTTTCGGGCAGCGGCAAGAATCCCGCGCGGCGGTACGCTGCACGGTTAGGGGCAAACTTCGGGCACCAGGCAAGCGCGGCGTCCGCTCCCTGGTGCGCCGCCTCGGCGACCTCGTCGCGAAGCAGCCGCGCCAGGCCGAGCGTCGCCGAAGGAGCGCTCATCGCCTCCATGACATAACAAATCCGTCCCCCATGCTTGTCGAGCACGCAGGTCGAAACAAAGGCTTCAAGTCGATCGGATTCATCGTGAAGCGCGACATTCCTGTACGGCGTTCCGGGTTTGTCGATCAGACGCCAGTTGAGCCAGTCGGAACTGCGGTCAACCGCCACACCTGCGGGCGTTCGGCTGGTCTGCCACAGATCATCGGCGCGGTGATCGAAGCGCTCGATGTCGTGATGCATGGCGCGCGCTACCCGCCGAACCCTGATCAGCGAAAGATCGATCTTGCCTAAAGCGGGGTGGAGCTTGCGCAGAAAATAGCCGGTGCGCAACGGGCGGACCATGAACGGGACCGTCCCGAGGTTGGTCCAGCCAAGTCGCCCAAACCATCCGGGAGCGGCGTTTGCATTGGGGAATCCCCACAGGATTCTCCCGCCGTGAAGCGCGGCATCCTGCGCGACCTTGCCCAGGCCGACGAACACTCCGCGTCCTCGATATGCCGGGTCAACGACCGTATCAATCGCCTGATAGGCGGGTACGA